>NZ_JBSFTP010000006.1:0-177080 GCF_053591315.1 Streptomyces sp. NPDC003042 | reverse complement strand
AGGCCGGCGCAGCCGTCCCGAAGCCAGGCAAGGCGCCCCGGCGCCGCGCCGCGCGAGGGCGGCGTCAGGAAACGGCTCCTGGACATGGTCGCGTCGATCCAGGGCCACCGACCCCCGGCGGTCCCCCGCCGGGGACTGGCCTGAGCCACCCCCGACGGCCGGAGGCCGGCGCAGCCGTCCCGAAGCCAGGCAAGGCGCCCCGGCGCCGCGCCGCGCGAGGGCGGCGTCAGGAAACGGCTCCTGGACATGGTCGCGTCCATCCAGGGCCACCGACCCCCGGCGGTCCCCCGCCGGGGACTGGCCTGAACCACCCCCGACGGCCGGAGGCCGTCAGGGATGTGGGGCCGGTGCCGGCTACCTGCCGGCTTCCTTCGTCACCAGGGCGATCGCCTCCTCCACGTCGTCCGTGACGTGGAAGAGGTACAGGTCGCGCTCGGAGGCCTTGCCCTGCGCGATGACCGTGTTCTTCAGCCAGGCGATGAGCCCGCTCCAGTACTCCGTGCCGAACAGCACGATCGGGAACCGGGTGATCTTCTGGGTCTGGACCAGGGTCAGCGCCTCGAACATCTCGTCCAGCGTGCCGAGTCCGCCCGGCAGCACCACGAAGCCCTGGCTGTACTTCACGAACATCGTCTTGCGGACGAAGAAGTAGCGGAAGTTCAGTCCCAGGTCGACGTGCTCGTTGAGTCCCTGCTCGAAGGGCAGCTCGATGCCGAGGCCCACCGAGATGCCGTTCGCCTCGCGGGCGCCCTTGTTGGCCGCCTCCATGGCGCCCGGGCCGCCGCCCGTGATGACGGCGAAGCCGGCGTCGACGAGCGCGTGACCGATCCGTACGCCCGCCTCGTACTCCGGCGAGCCCGCCGGCGTGCGGGCCGAGCCGAAGACGCTGATCGCGGGCGGCAGCTCGGCGAGCGTGCCGAAGCCCTCGATGAACTCCGACTGGATGCGCAGGACCCGCCAGGGATCGGTGTGCACCCACTCGGAGGGCCCGGCCGTGTCCAGCAGCCGCTGGTCCGTGGTACTGCCCGCCCGTACCTGGCTCCGCCTGCGCAGCACCGGTCCGAGCTGCTGCTCCTCGGGCTGGTGACGAGCCGAACCTTCAGGGTTGCCCATGATGTGCTCCCTCCTGCTGATCGTTGGATCAGGTTAGGCGCACAAAGGTGGCCGGAAGGGGAATTTACGAGGTCAGCCAGGCACGGAGTCGTTCCTCGCAGTGGAGGATCGCCTTCGTCTCGACCCGCTCGTCGACCTTGTGGGCCAGCAGGGCGTCGCCGGGGCCGTAGTTGACCGCCGGGACGCCCAGCGCGCTGAAGCGGGACACGTCGGTCCAGCCGAACTTCGGCATGGCGCGGCCTCCGACCGCCTCCATGAAGGCCGCGGCGGCCGGGTGGGCGAGACCGGGCAGGGCGCCGCCGGAGGAGTCGTCGACCACGAACTCGGCGATGTCGCAGTCCGCGAACACCTCCCGTACGTGCGCCAGCGCTTCTGCCTCGCTGCGGTCGGGGGCGTAACGGAAGTTCACGGTGACCGTGCACGCGTCCGGGATGACGTTGTTGGCGACGCCGCCTTCGATGCGGACCGCGTTGAGGCCTTCGTGGAACTCCAGGCCGTCGATGACCGGCTTGCGGGGCTCGTAGGCCGCCAGCTTCGCCAGGATCGGGCTCGCGCTGTGGATGGCGTTGGAGCCCATCCAGCTGCGCGCGGAGTGCGCGCGCTCGCCGGCCGTGCGGAGCAGGACGCGCAGCGTGCCCTGGCAGCCGCCCTCGACCTCGGCGTTGGAGGGCTCCAGCAGCACCGCGAAGTCGCCGGTCAGCCAGTCGGGGTGGGCTTCGGCGACCTTGCCGAGGCCGTTGAGGTGGGAGGCGACCTCTTCCTGGTCGTAGAAGACGAAGGTGAGGTCCCGGTTCGGCTCCGGCACGGTCGCGGCGATCCGCAGCTGGACGGCGACCCCGGACTTCATGTCCGTCGTGCCGCAGCCCCACAGGACGTTGTTGTCGTCCAGGCGGGACGGGACGTTCCCGGCGATCGGCACCGTGTCGAGGTGGCCGGCCAGGACGACCCGCTCGGCGCGGCCGAGGTGCGTACGGGCGACGACGTTGTTGCCGTGGCGGTCGACGGTGAGGTGGGGCAGGCCCCGCAGCGCGTCTTCCACGAGGTCGGCGAGTACCTTCTCGTCGCCGCTCACGGAGGGAATGTCGACGAGCCGGGCGGTCAGCTCGGCAGCGTCCAGGGTGAGGTCCAGCTCGGATTCGGACATGAACCGACCCTAACGCCCCGGGATGTGCCGTAACCCGTCGCGTCCGGCCTCTGGACCGGTCATATGCCTCCAGTACGGTGGGCCGCGTGTCCGAGACCGATCACTCCCGTCCCCGGCGCCGTCGCCGCCCCTTCCGTCTGGCCGTGGCGCTGTTCGCGCTGCTCGGGGTCGTCGGCTATTTCGTCGTCCAGTACGAGTCCAACGGCGGGTCCGGTGCGCCGCGCTGCACCGTACGGGAGGCCCGTGGCGGGGCCGGGGGCGCGGCGGGCGCCGAGGCCGCCGGCGGGGGCGCGGGGCACTCGTACTCGCTGACCCCCGAGCAGGCGCGCCACGCGGCGACGATAGCGGTCGTCGGAACGCGCAAGGGGCTGCCGGAGCGGGCCGTGACGATCGCGATAGCCACCGCCATGCAGGAGTCCTCCCTGCGCAACATCGATCACGGTGACCGGGATTCGCTGGGCCTCTTCCAGCAGCGGCCCTCGCAGGGCTGGGGCACGCCGGAGCAGATCATGGACCCCGTGTACTCGGCGGGGATCTTCTACGACCACCTCGCGGAGGTTCCCGGGTATTCGCGGCTGCCGCTGACGGTGGCCGCCCAGAAGGTCCAGCGCAGCGGCTTCCCCCAGGCCTACGCGAAGCACGAGCCGGACGCGGTCGTCCTGGCCGCCGCCTTCACCGGGCAGGCCCGCTCCACGCTGACGTGCACCGCCCGCAAGCCCGCTCTCCCGGGCGACCCGGCGCAGGTGCGGGCCGCGCTGAGCCGGGACTTCGGGACGGCGGACCCGGCGAGGAGCGGCGGGCCGCAGGGCAGTTCCGCTCCCGAGGATCCGGCCGAGGTACGGCTGGAGGCGCGGGACACGCGGCGCGGGTGGGAGCTGGCCAATTGGGCGGTCGCGCACGCCGCCGAGCTGGGTATCCGGCGGGTCTCCTACGACAGCGTCGCCTGGATCGCCGGCGAGAACGACGGCCAGTGGATCCCCAAGGCCCCGGGCAAGTCCGGCGACGACGACCGGCGCAATGCCGGTCCGCAGGACGTACGGATCTTCGTAGGGGGCTAGCCGGCTCAGGACCTGACGGTCAGGCGTACGAGGGGTCACCCGCAGGGGGGTGACGGGCGGGGCCGGGCGCCGGGCGGCGGCAGACCGTGGAGTCGCTGGTCAGAAGGGGTACGGCGGGGCGGGAGGGGCATCCGACGCGTCGGCCGCCGAGCCGATAAGACGACGCATTACCCATCCTTTACCCGAGTGATCCGCAACTTGATCCACCCCGGGAGCGGTTGTACACGGCGTACTCAGCCGCTACCGCTTAGGAGCAACATGTCCCTCCCCCTGACCCGTCGGATCGCCCGTGCCGCGCTGCTCCTCGCCGCCGGTACCGCTCCCGTGGTCGGTGCGGCCGGTGTGGCGAGCGCCGCCGGCCTGGAGTCCGTGCCGCAGCTGGGCGCGCTCACGGCGCCGGACGCCTCGGGCACCACCGACGCCACGGCCGCGGCCACGGACGTCGCGAGCACCGCCACTCAGGCCGTTCCGGCCGCCGGCCCCGCCGGCGACCTGGCCGGCACCGCGGGCGGTCTGCTCGGCGGCCTGCCCGCCACCGGCGGCGGCCTGCCGGGCGGCGGCCTTCCCGGCGGCCTGCCGGGCGGTCTCCCGCTCGGCGGCTGATCGCCGCAGGAACGCCGAGGGGGCCGGGAGCACGTCTCCCGGCCCCCTCGGGCATTTCCGTCTGCCGGCGGCGCTCAGCCGAGGCGCTTGACCGCCGCGGCGACCCGCTCGTCGGTGGCCGTGAAGGCGACGCGTACGAAGTTCGCGCCCGCCTCGCCGTAGAAGTCCCCCGGCGCGACCAGGATGCCGAGCTCCGCGAGGTGGGCGACCGTGTCCCAGCAGGGCTCGTCCCGCGTCACCCACAGGTAGAGGCTGGCCTCGCTGTGCTCGATCCGGAAGCCGTGCGACTCCAGGGCCCCGCGCAGCGCCTCGCGGCGGGCGGCGTAGCGGCCGCGCTGCTCGGCCACGTGGGCGTCGTCGCCCAGGGCGGCCACGACGGCGGCCTGCACCGGCGCCGGGGTCATCATGCCGCCGTGCTTGCGGATCTCCAGCAGCTCGCCGAGCACGTCCGCGTCACCGGCGATGAAGGCGGCCCGGTAGCCGGCCAGGTTGGACCGCTTGGACAGCGAGTGGACGGCCACGAGGCCCTCGTAAGAGCCGCCGCAGACGTCGTCGTGGAGCACGGAGACCGGCTCGGCGTCCCAGCCCAGTTCCAGGTAGCACTCGTCGCTGAAGATCAGGATCCCGTGCTCGCGCGCCCAGGCCACGATCCGGATCAGCTCCTCCTTGGAGAGGACCTTGCCGGTGGGGTTGGACGGCGAGTTGAGCCACAGCAGCTTCAGGCCCGCCGGGTCGAGCTCGGTGGGATCGTCGTAGACCACGGGCTCGGCGCCGCACAGCCGCGCGCCGACCTCGTACGTCGGGTAGGCGAGCCGGGGGTACGCCACCTTGTCTTTCAATGTCCCGGTTCCCGCCCCGAGGCCCAGCTGGGTCGGCAGCCAGGCCACCAGCTCCTTGGAGCCGACCACCGGCAGGACGTTGCGGTGCCCGGCGGCGCTCGCGCCGAGCCGGTCGCGCAGCCAGCTCGTGATCGCGTCGCGCAGCGCGACCGTGCCCCACACCGTCGGGTAGCCCGGGGAGTCGGCGGCGCCGATCAGGGCGCGCTGGATCAGCTCGGGCACCGGGTCCACGGGCGTGCCGACCGACAGGTCGACGATGCCGTCCACGTGCGCCGCCGCCGTCGCCTTGTAGGGCTCCAGCTTGTCCCAGGGGAAGGCGGGAAGACGGTCGGATACTGCGGCCACGGTGGTCTCTGCTCTCTCTGCGCTGGGTGGGGAAACGGCTCGGTCCCGCGCGGCGGGTGTGCCGTACGGGACCGAGGGGCGCGTAGTGCCGTGAACGGTCAGTGCTCGCCGTTGATGCCGGCGGGCAGCGCGGCGATGAAGGGGTGGTCGCGCTCGATCAGGCCGAGCTTGGAGGCACCGCCGGGCGAACCGAGCTCGTCGAAGAACTCGACGTTCGCCTTGTAGTAGTCCTTCCACTCCTCCGGGGTGTCATCTTCGTAGAAGATGGCCTCGACCGGGCAGACCGGCTCACACGCGCCGCAGTCGACACACTCGTCCGGGTGGATGTACAAGGACCGCTGGCCCTCGTAGATGCAGTCGACCGGGCACTCTTCGATGCATGCCTTGTCCTTGACGTCGACACAAGGCTCCGCGATGACGTAGGTCACGCTCTCGTTCCTCCTCGGTAGGGCTGTCCATTCGCGCGGGAGCGCGGCGTCGTCGATGCCCGCACCTAGTATCTCCGTTCCGGGGCACGATCCGAACAGGAGGGGCGGACAGAGCTTTGGAAATCACTGCCGGTGGGCTGCTGGAAATTCGTATCACCCCGGCTGACGTGGGAAAACGAGTGTCTGTACGACGGGTGGAGGGCGGCCGGAGCGCGCCCCCGGCGTTCACCGACACCATCGGGGTTCTCACATCCTGGAACGAGGGTGTGCTGACGATCACACGCAAGGACGGCGTGTCCGTCCACATCGCGGAATCGACGCTGGTCGCGGGCAAGACGGTGCCGCCGGCGCCCGCCCGCCGCAAGGGTCCCGCGGCCTCGTTCGAGGAGCTGGCGCGGGTGACGGCGCGGGCCTGGCAGCCCCTGGAGAGCGAGCCGCTGGGCGACTGGACGCTGCGCGCGGCCGGGGGGTTCACCCGGCGGGCGAACTCCGTGCTGCCGCTCGGCGACCCGGGGATACCCCTGGACGAAGCACTCGGGCGGGTGACGGCCTGGTACGCGGAACGTGATCTTCCGGCGTACGTGCAGGCCGCGACGGGCGCCGTCGGCACACAGGAGCTGCTCTGCGCGGAGCTGGAACGGCGCGGCTGGGGCAACGAGGTCTCGGCGGAGGTCCGGATCGGGGCGCTGGCCCCGGTGGCGGACGTGGACGCCGACGTGTCGGCCGTACGCCTGACCCGCGCCCCCGACGAGGCGTGGCTGGGCCGCTACGGGAAGGTCCAGGACCCGGCGCTCGCGCGGCGGATGCTGGTGGAGGGGCCGTCGGTGTGGTTCGCGTCCCTCGCGGACGGCCGGGCGATCGGGCGGTGCGTGGTGGACGGCCGCTGGGCCGGTTTCGGTGCGGTGGCGGTCGATCCGCGGCACCGGCGCCAGGGGCTGGCGACGGCGGTCATGGCGGCGCTCGCGCGGCGGGCCCTGGAGGAGGGCGCCTCGGCGGCGTGGCTCCAGGTGGAGACGGCGACAACGTCGGCCGGCGCTGCGGCGCGCGGGCTCTACGACGGGATGGGCTTCGCGACCCATCACGCCTACCACCACTTCCGGGCGCCCCGGTGAGCGCGGAATCACGGGAGCGGTTCGCCCGGGAAGCCCGCTCGGAGCGCCCGGACCTGTCCCTGCTGTGCCTACTGCTGGCGGCGGAGGCGGATCCGGCACTGGACGAACGGGCCATGGACTGGGCCCAGATCGAGCTGGACCGGCTGGCGGGGATGCTGCCGTACGGGCTGCGCGACCCGAAGGCCTGGGCGTCGGCGGTGACGGAGCTGCTGGGCGGCCGGCAGGGCTTCCACGGCACTCCGGCGGACTACGACCGCCTCTCCTCCTCGCTGCTGCACGAGGTGCTGCGGCGCCGGCGGGGCCTGCCCATCCTGCTGTCGGTGGTGTGGCTGGAGGTGGCCCGGCGGGCGGGTGCGCCGGTCTACGGGCTGGCGCTGCCGGGGCACTTCGTGGTGGGCTTCGGCGACCCGGAGGAGGGTGTGGTCGTGGACCCGTTCGCGGGCGGGACCTCGCTGGGCGCGGGTCCGGCGGAGCTGGCCGCGGGGCCGCGGACCCCGGCGCGGACCCTGGACATCGTGCTGCGGATCCTGAACAACATCCGGGCCTGGGCCGCGGCGCGGCCGGAGCAGTCGGGGGTGGCGCTGTGGGCGCTGGACCTGGCGCTGCTGCTGCCGTCGCATCCGGCGGCGCTGCGGTACGAGCGGGCGCGGCTGCTGGTGGAGCGGGGTGCCTTCGCCGAGGGCGCCGTCGAGATGGAGGCGTTCGCCGAGGTGATGGACGCGGTGGACGCCGCCGACGCGGCCCGGATCCGGGCCGAGGCGCGGGCGGCCCGCGCGCTGCTGAACTGACGGCCGCCCCGTAGCCGCCGAAGCCCGTGAAGCCGCTGAAGCCCCTGCCCGGGATCCGGGCAGGGGCTTCAGTCGCTGCGGTACGGGTTCGGTCAGCCGACGTTGGTGTCGATGACCACGGTCCGCTCGGCGGGCGTCTTGCCGATCAGGGCCTTGCCGAGGGCCCCCGCGACGTCCTGCGGGGTGACGGCGGTCTTCGCGCCGGTGCCGCGCGTGATCATGATGCCGTCGAAGGTGTTCCCGTAGGTCGCCTTGAGGGCTTCCAGGTCGTACTTGACGACGAGGCGGCCGTCCACGGGCGTCATGCTGAGGATCTTCGGCAGTGACCTGCTGCCGAAGGCGAGGGACTTGGTGCCCACCTTGACCGTGGCGTTGCCGGACATCGCCGGTTCGGCGAACTCCTTCATCGCCCGGTTCAGTTCGGCCTCGCCGATGACCGGTTCCCGGGTGGTGACCGGGAGTTCGACGGCGTCGGCCTTGCCGCCGGCGACCAGGTCGCGGAAGGCCTTGGTGACCGGGTCGACGGAGCCGTCGACGTCGAGGGTGGTGCCGGCCTTGCCGGGGACCGCGACGGCCTTGCCCGTGTCGAACTTGATCGTGCCCTCGGAGGCGGAGCCGGCGGTGCCGGCCAGTTCCTGGAGCGCGACCCGCAGCTTCTCCTCGTCGACCGGCATGACGGCGGTGGCCTCGCGCTCCTGGCCGAAGAGCGAGCCGATGACCGTGACGGGGTTGTAGTCGCTGCCCGCCGCGTTGCGCACGGTGGTCTGGCTGTCGAGGGTGAGCCCGGCCTTCTCGGGCTTGAGCTCGACCTGCTTGCCGCCGACGCTGAGCTGGAGCGGGGCCGCCGCACGGGTGCCGAAGGCCGTCTGGAGCTTGGTGACGGCCTCGTCCCGGCTGCCGCTGATGTCGGTGCCGAAGACGGTGGTGCCCTTGGGGACGTCGGAGTGGTTCATGAGCAGCCCGGCGCCGTACGCCACGCTGGCCAGCACGACCACTGCGCCGCCGATCATCATCAGCTTGGAGCGGGGCTTCTTGGCGGGCTTGGCCGACGTGCCGGCTTTGCCCGCGGGGGCGGGCGCCGGGCGGTTCTGCTGCGGCGGCCGGGGGCCGGGCGGCGGGGTGGCCAGGGAGGGCGCCGGGCCGGGGCCGGCGGCCGGTACGGCCAGGGCCTCGGGTCCGGGCCAGCGCGGGGCCTCGTCCGAACGTACGGGTGCGTTCCCCAGCGCGGGTCCGCCGGTCGGCCCGGCGGGGTCCGGGAAGGCGGGGAACGCCTCGGTGACGGGGCCGTTGTCGTACTGCGGGGCCGGGTAGCCCTGCGGCGGCGCGCCGACGCCGGGTCCGCCGACGGCGGGCGGGGGCGCGAAGCCCGAGCCGCTGCCGTGCGCGGGGGGAGGCGGCGGCTGCGTACGGCCGGGGGCGGGCGGGGGCGCGAAGCCGGCGCCGGTGGCCGGGGCCGGCTTCGAGCCGTAGCCGGCGCTGGGCGCGGGGGCCGGCCCGGAGCCGTAGCTCGCGCTGGGCGGCGCGGGGGCCGGGACCGGGGCGCTGGGGGCCTCGGGCGGGCCCGCCTTGCGCGGGGCGAACCAGTTGCTGGCCGCCTCCTGCGACTCTTCGGGGGCCTGGGCGCGGGCGGGCTCCTGCGCGGACCGGGCCGGTGCCGGTGGCGCGGGCGGCGCGGACCGGGCGGGCGCGGGTGCGGACCGGGCGGGCGCGGACCGGATCGGGTCCGGCTCGGCGGCCGGGGCGGCTTCCTTCGCGCCGTTCATCGCTTTGCGTACGACCACGGGCGGGATCGGCCGCGAACCCGGGATGTTGATCCGGATCCGGGTCGTCAGGGTGGTCTCGGTCTTCGGCCCGTCGGTGTCGGGCGTGGACGGGTTCGACGTCACAGGGTTCTCCTCCGGGGCGGTCACCGCGCCAGGCCCAGGTGGCACAGTCGTGGACGGGTACTGGCCGGTTCCATACGGTGGCGTACCCGAGGGGTAGGCGGCTCCACCGTGCCCTTGGGGCCCGGGGGACGAACTGTCGGTTTCTCGACTCAAGGCAGGTTCTCCCGGTTGGCTCCGCCGCCCGTCATTCCGTGCGCGGGCAGCTCGGCGGCCGGTCCACCATACTGGCCACCGCCCGCGCACAACTGTCCCCCTGGAATTAAGGGTTCCTCTTTACCCTCCGCACACCCTCCCCCAAGAGGTCGTCAAACCACCACAACCCGCCCCCGATCGGAGCCCGGCCGAGTTCAGCGGCCCGTCACCCGCGGGGCCGTGCGGCCGAAACAGGCCTCTCGACGGGACCGCGCATCGTGGCGCAGATCACAGCCACCGCACTCCCGCCCAAAAGGTATGCGTACATGCCGATTCCGGAGGAACCGAGCAGGAAGTCGCCCTCGGGGCGCGGCACGCCGAGCATCACGTAGGAGAGGAACCAGCCGGCCGCCGCCGCGCCCACCCCGAGCCCGCCGCCGGTCGCGAGGCGGCCCGCGAGGAACAGGGCGAAGAGGGCCACCAGCGCGAGCAGCAGCCCGGCCGGGAACCACAGGTCCACCACGAGCCAGCCCGCCGTGCCGGTGACCGCGCCCGCGACCAGCAGGCCCAGCAGGGCGGCGATCCGACCCGGCGTCAGCGTCCCCCTCATGCCCGCACCCCCGCGAACAGGTCGCGCTCGCGCACCCCGGCCGGGGCACCCGGCTCGCCGACGGCCAACTCGTAGTACTCGCGGGCGAACAGCGGCTGGGCCAGCTCGTTCGACAGGGCGAAGAAGGGGCCGTCCACGGCGATCTGGGTGGCGTGGGACCGCATGGCGGCGCTCTTGGCGGCCACGAAACGCTGCCCGCCGCCGCCTTCGGCGTCGTCGTCGCCGATCTCGGCGGTGATCTGCTCGTCGGGGACCACTCCCGGAACGTCGTCCGGACTGGCGAGCCCCGGGAAGGGCGCCTTGCCGCCGGCGGCGCGCAGGCGCGCGAAGCCCTCGTCGACGACCGAGCGCGGGACCCGGTTCCAGTAGATCTTGCCGATCGCGTGCGGCGCGCCGAGTTCCGGCCGGTACCCGTCCCGCCCGGCCAGTTCCGCGCCGCGCATGGCGACCCGGTGGGCCTGGATGTGGTCGGGGTGGCCGTAGCCGCCGTCGGGGTCGTAGGTGACGAGGACCTGCGGCCGCAGCTCCCGGATCACCTCCACCAGGTACCCGGCGGCCTCGTCCACGTCGGCGGACCAGAAGGCTCCGGGGCGGGTGTTCTGCGGGGCGCCCATCATCCCGGAGTCGCGGAAGCGGCCGGGGCCGCCGAGGAACCGGTGGTCGGTGACCCCGAGTTCCTTCATCGCGGCGCCGAGTTCGCCGACCCGGTGGGCGCCCAGGGTGTCGTCGCGGTCGGCGGCCAGGTGGGCCAGCCCGGGTGGGATGACCTCGCCCTCCTCGCCGAGCGTGCAGGTCACCAACGCGACATGGGCGCCCTCGGCCGCGTACTTGGCCATGGTGACGCCGTTGTTGATCGACTCGTCGTCCGGGTGCGCGTGCACGAGGAGCAGTCGACGGGCGGGAAGACCGTTCATGGACTCACCCTACGAGGCGGACCTACAACTTGAGGCCACTGATCATGCTCGCCACGTTGGACGTGA
Organism: Streptomyces sp. NPDC003042; assembly: GCF_053591315.1. Lineage (NCBI taxonomy): Bacteria > Bacillati > Actinomycetota > Actinomycetes > Kitasatosporales > Streptomycetaceae > Streptomyces > Streptomyces sp. NPDC003042. The sequence goes on along the minus strand of NZ_JBSFTP010000006.1, from coordinate 166,042 downwards.
GCTGGCTGAGGGTGGGAGCGATCGTAGAGCTCGCCAGGTAGAAACCGAGCAGCACACAGACAAAGGCGTGCCCCGCCTTCAGCCCCGACTTCCGGACCAGAAGGAAGACGACGATCGCCAGCAGCACCACGGCCGAGATCGAGAGTGCCACGGCGTTTCACCTCCACGTCGAGCGGACATCGGTACGCGTACTCGTGCTCGGCGAAGTCATACCCACCGTGCGCTACGGATCATAACTATCCGTACCAGCGCATCGATCGAATTCCGGCAGCACGAGGGGCGCACGGCGCGCACACCCGGGGGCACGGAAAGACCGGCCGGGGCGGCGTTGCGCCTCCCCGGCCGGCTGTCGGCACCCGCACGGCCGCACTCGCTCCAGGATGCCCGGCTCAGATCTCGGGGCAGAAACGGTCAAGTTGCCCCCGTGTTACGCGCGTTGGGGAGGCAGCGGCGCTTACGGGACTCCGTGCGCGGGGTGGCGTGAATTGATCGGTCCGATGCCCGGACGGAGCGGCCGGAAGTGAGCTAGTTCTCTTTCGTCAGCGGGGCCGGAGGCGGCGGGAGTTCCCCCTCGGCCGGGACCACCTGCTTCTCGGCCGCGAAGTGGCAGGCCGAGGGATGGGCCGTCGGGCCCGCCGGGAGCCAGGAGGGGACGGCCAGCGGCGGGACCTCCAGGGCGCAGCGCGGTTCCGCCTTCCAGCAGCGGGTGCGGAAGCGGCAGCCCGAGGGCGGGTGGGCCGGGGAGGGGACCTCGCCGGTCAGGATGATCCGTTCGCGGTGGGCGCGGGCGTCCGGGTCGGGCACCGGTACGGCGGAGAGCAGGGCCTGGGTGTAGGGGTGGGTGGGGTGGTCGTAGATCTGGCTGTCGGAGCCGATCTCGATGATCCGGCCCAGGTACATGACGCCGACCCGGTCGGAGATGTGCCGCACGATGGACAGGTCGTGCGCGATGAACACGTAGGACAGGCCGAACTCGTTCTGGAGGCGCTCCAGCAAGTTGATGACCTGGGCCTGCACCGACACGTCGAGCGCGGAGACGGGCTCGTCGGCGACGATGACCTCCGGCCGCAGCGCGAGGCCGCGGGCGATGCCGATGCGCTGGCGCTGGCCGCCGGAGAACTGGTGCGGGTAGCGGTTGATGTACTCCGGGTTCAGACCCACGACGTCCAGGAGCTCCTGGACCTTGCGGCGCCGGTCGCCCTTCGGGGCCACCTCGGGGTGGATCTCGTAGGGCTCGCCGATGATGTCGCCGACCGTCATGCGCGGGTTGAGCGAGGTGTACGGGTCCTGGAACACCATCTGGATGTTGCGGCGCACGGCCTTGAGGGCCTTGCCGGACAGCTTGGTGATGTCCTCGCCCTTGTACGAGATCGAGCCGGACGTCGGCCGCTCCAGGTTGACCAGCATCCTGGCCACGGTCGACTTCCCGCAGCCGGATTCGCCGACGATGCCCAGCGTCTCCCCGGCGCTCAGCTCGAAGGAGACCCCGTCGACGGCCCTGACGGCGCCGATCTGCTTGCGGAAGACGATGCCCCGGGTGAGCGGGTAGTGCTTGACCAGGTCCCGCACCTCCAGGATCGGCTCAGGCATGGAGGCACTCCTTCCAGAAGTGGCAGGCGCTCCTGCGGGGCACCGGCGACTCGGTCACCTCGTACAGCGGCGGGACGTCGGTGCGGCACACGTCCCGCGCCATGGGGCAGCGCGGGTTGAAGGCGCAGCCGGGCGGGATGGCCGTGAGGTTCGGCGGCAGCCCCTTGATGGCGTAGAGCTCCTGGCCCTTCTGGTCCAGGCGCGGGATGGAGTCGAGCAGGCCGCGGGTGTACGGATGGGCGGGTGCCTTGTAGATCTGGTGGACGGGAGCCGACTCGACGATCCGGCCCGCGTACATGACGGCGATCTTGTCCGCGACGTCGGCGACAACGCCGAGGTCGTGGGTGATCAGGATCAGGCCCATGTTGAGCTCGCGCTGGAGCTCGGCGAGCAGGTCCATCACCTGGGCCTGGACGGTGACGTCCAGGGCGGTGGTCGGCTCGTCCGCGATGATGAGCGAGGGCTCCAGCGCCATCGCCATGGCGATCATGATGCGCTGGCGCATGCCGCCCGAGAACTGGTGCGGGTAGTCGTTCACCCGCGCGGCGGCGGCGGGGATCTTCACCCGGTCCATGAGCTCGACGGCCTTGTCGAGGCCTTCCTTCCTGGACGCCCCGCGGTGGACCTCGTACATCTCGCCGAGTTGCGCGCCCACGCTGAGGACGGGGTTCAGGGAGGAGAGGGCGTCCTGGAAGATCATGGCCATCTCGGCGCCGCGGATCCCCCGCCGCTCGTCCTCCTTCATCTTCAGGAGGTCCTTGCCCTTGAACAGGATCTCGCCGCCCGCGATGCGGCCCGGGGGCATGTCGAGGATGCCCATCACAGCCTGGGCGGTCACCGATTTCCCCGAGCCGGACTCGCCGAGCACGGCGAGCGTCTCGCCGGCGTCGACCGAGTAGTCGACCCCGTTGACGGCCTTCGCGACGCCGTCGCGGGTCTTGAACTCCACGTACAGGTCGCGGACTTCGAGCAGCATCTGCCGGCTCACTCCTCAGCGCAGCTTGGGATCGAGGGCGTCGCGCACCGCGTCGCCGAGCATGATGAAGGCGAGCACGGTCAGGCTGAGCGCGCCCGCCGGGTAGAGCAGCATGTGCGGGGCGTTGCGGATCTGCGAGGCGGCGTTGGAGATGTCGATGCCCCAGGAGACGGTGGGCGGGCGCAGGCCCACACCGAGGAAGGACAGGGTGGCTTCCAGCGCGATGTAGGTGCCGAGCGCGATGGTGGCGACGACGATGACGGGGGCGACGGCGTTGGGCGCCACGTGCCGCAGCAGCATCCGGGCGTTGCCGGCGCCGAGCGCCCGGGCGGCCTGGACGTAGTCGTTCTGCTTGGCGGTGATCACCGAGCCGCGGGCGATGCGGGCGAGCTGCGGCCAGCCGAGCAGCACGATGAAGCCGACCACCGGCCAGACGGTGGTGCTGGTGACGACGGACAGGAAGACCAGGCCGCCGAGGACGACCGGGATGCCGAAGAAGATGTCGGCGATCCGGGAGAGCAGCGCGTCCCACCAGCCGCCGAAGAATCCGGCGAGCCCGCCGAGTGCGGAGCCGAGCAGGGCGGCTCCGACGGTGGCGCAGATGCCGACGGTGATGGAGGCGCGGGCTCCGTGGACGGTACGGGTGTAGACGTCGCAGCCCTGGGTGTCGTAGCCGAAGGGGTGGCCGGGGGCGGAGCCCTGCTGCGATTTCGACAGCTCGCAGTGCAGCGGGTCGCCGCTCGCGATCAGCTGGGGCCAGACGGCGATGAGGACGAGGAAGAGGATCAGCAGCGCGGAGAGGAGGAAGACGGGGTTGCGGCGCAGTTGGTGCCAGGCGTCGGACCACAGCGAGCGGGCCCGCTCGGAGGGCGCGCCCGGTCCCGGGGGCTGTTCGAGGCTCTCAGCCTCCTCCAGTGCGAGATCCATGGCGCCGCCTTGGCCGGTGGGTGACATCGCCTCGCGCGGGCGGGGGCCGACGGGGTCGTAGCGCTCGGGGCCGTCGGGAAGCTCGGGCTCAGGCATAACGGATCCTCGGGTCCAGGACCGCGTAGAGCAGGTCGACGAGCAGGTTCGCGAGCAGGAAGACGATGACGAGGATGGTCACGAAGCCGACCACGGTGGGGGCGTTGTTGCGCAGGATGCCCTGGTAGAGCTGGTAGCCGACGCCGTGGATGTTGAAGATCCGCTCGGTGACGATCGCGCCGCCCATCAGGGCGCCGATGTCGGTGCCGATGAAGGTGACCACCGGGATCAGCGAGTTGCGCAGCAGGTGCCGGGTGATGACCCGGCGGCGCGGCAGCCCCTTGGCGACGGCGGTACGGACGTAGTCGGCCTTGACGTTCTCGGCGATCGAGGTCCGGGTGAGCCGGGTGACGTAGGCGAGGGAGACCAGGGCGAGGACGACGCCGGGCAGGATCAGCTCGCTGAAGGGGGCGTCCGGGGAGACGGTGGGCCGGACCCAGCCCCACTTGACGCCGAAGACGAACTGGAGCAGGTAGCCGGTCACGAAGGTGGGCACCGAGATCACGACGAGGGTCATCACCAGGACGGAGCTGTCGACGGCCTTGCCGCGGCGCAGGCCGCTGACCACGCCGAGGGTGATGCCGACGAGGATCTCGATGGCGATCGCGACGATGGTCAGGCGCAGGGTGACGGGGAAGGCAGTGGCCATCAGCTCGGTGACCTTTTGGCCGTTGAAGGCCGTGCCGAAGTCGCCCTGGAAGATCTGGCCCATGTAGTGGAGGTACTGCCTCCACAGGGGCTGGTCGAGGTAGAGGTCCTTGCGGATCCGCGCGGCGGTGGCGGGGTCGGGGGCCTTGTCGCCGAAGAGGGCGGCGACCGGGTCGCCGAGCGCGTACACCATGAAGAAGATCAGGAAGGTGCTGCCGATGAACACGGGGATCATCTGGAGCAGCCGCCGGATCACATAACGTCCCATGGAGGGCCCCTGTGCGTCCGTGGGCCCCCTGGTGCGCAGGGGGCCCGGATCGATCCGTCGGAGTGGTTCAGCTGACCTTGATCTGGTCGTACACGGGGACGCTGAACTGGTTCAGGGCCACGTCGGAGATCCGCTCGGAGTGCCCGGCGCTGCCGTTCTGGTACCAGAGGGGGATGGACGGCATCTGCTCGGCGAGGATCTTCTCGGCGTCCTGGAACTTCCGCACGGCGTTGTCCGGCTCGCTCTCCCGGTTGGCCTCGTCGATGAGCCGGTCGAACTCCGGGTTGCTGAACTTGCCGTAGTTGGAGGAGGCGCCGGTGTAGTACAGCGGCTCCAGGAAGTTCTGGATCAGCGGGTAGTCGGCCTGCCAGCCGGAGCGGAAGGGGCCGGTCAGCTTGAAGGAGCTCTGCTGGTTCCTGAAGTCGGCGAAGGTGCCGATGGGGTTGACCGTGCAGACCGGGCCCTCGGCGAGCGCGTTGTTGACGCTGTTGCAGACGGCGTCCATCCAGTCGCGGTGCGAGCCGGTGTCGACGTTGGAGGTCAGCGTGACCTTGCCGCCGGGGAGCCCGCCGCCCTCCTGGATGAGCTTCTTGGCCTCGGCCGGGTTGTAGAGGCAGGCGTCGCCGCAGGCGCTGGAGGAGAAGCCGCCCTTCTCGCCGAGGGCCGGAGAGGTCCAGTCCTTCGCCGGGGTGCGGGTGTCCCGGAAGATCTGGTCGGTGATCTCGTCGCGGTTGATCGCCATCGAGATGCCCCGGCGGACCTTCTCCATGCCCTCCTTGCCCCACCGGGGGTCGTACAGCGGGAAGGTGAGGGTCTGGATGATCAGCGCCGGCTGGTTGATGTAGCGGTCGCCGAGGTCGTCCAGGACGTTCTTCAGCTGCTGCGCCGGGATGTCGTCGACGAGGTCGAGGTTGCCGGAGATCAGGTCCGTGTAGGCGGTGTTGTTGTCGGTGTAGACCTTGAGGTCCACACCGCTGTTCTGCGCCTTGTCCTCGCCGGGGTACCCGTCCCACGCGCGCAGCTTCATGCCGGTGCCCTTGGTGTACGAGTCCACCGTGTACGGGCCGTTGCCGACGGGCTTGTCCAGCCAGGCCGCGTGGTCGGTGAAGAAGGCCTGGGGCAGCGGGGAGAAGGCCTGGTAGCCGAGGGTCTCGGGCCAGGTGGAGAACTTCTCCTTCAGCACCACGGTGAAGGTCTTGGCGTCCTTGACGACCAGGCCCCTCATGGTCTTCGACTTGGGCTCACCGGACGTGGGGTGGACGTCGTCGTAGCCGACGATGTCCGCGAAGAAGGTCGCGTTGTTCTGCTTGTTGCGCACGTCCGCCGCGTAGTTCCAGGCGTCGACGAAGGACTTCGCGGTGACCGGCTCGTCGTTGCTGAACTTCCAGCCGTCCTTGAGCGTGACGGTGAAGTTCTGGCTGTCGGCGGTCTCGATCTTCTCGGCGAGCATGTTCTTGGCCTCGCCGGTCTTCGGGTCGTACCGCTTGAGGCCCCGGAAGAGTATGTCGAGGACCTTGCCGCCCTGCACCTCGTTGGTGTTGGCGGGCTCCAGCGGGTTCTGCGGGTCACCCCACGAGGAGCTGACGATTCCCGCGCCGTCGCCTCCGCCACTGTCGCTTCCGCCGCCGCAGGCCGTCGCCGCGAGGGCGACGACCACCGCACATGCGGCCCACTTGGCGTGGGTGGCTCCGCGCATGGAGTGCCTCCTAGGGAATCCCGGTCTCGCTCAGAGCCCTATGTCACCCCATGCGGAGTCCCGCACACGCCTCCTTGGCCCGATTGGACCCGCGCGTCACGCGCCTGTCACCCCTGCGAGTGCAAAGGCAGCTCCCAGGTGTCGACCGCGTAGTGCAGGGACATGCCGTGCGCCTCGTAGAGCGCGAGTGCGCCGGATTCGTTGTGGGTGTCGACGCCCAGGCCGACGGTGTCCCGGCCGCGGGCCGCGTAGGCGGCGAAGCCGTGGCGCAGGAGGAAGCCGCCGATGCCCCGGCCGCGCAGGTCCTCGCGTACGCCGATGTGGCTGATCCAGCCCATGCTGGTGCGGTCGTCGCGGGTGAGCAGGATGGCCGCGTCGCGCTCGTCGGGCAGGCTCGCGATCCAGACCAGCGACCAGTCGAGGCCGCGCGCGTCGAGGTGGTCCAGCCAGGGCTCGTACGCGCGCTCCACGTGCCCGAAGTGGGCGGCGAAGGTCTCCTCGACCAGGGCGTGGGCGCGGCGGCGGTCGGCCTCGTCGGCGGCGCAGTGGCGCAGGGTGAGCCCGGCTGGCGGATCGGCGGGGGGCAGGGCGCCGGCGGGGCCGAGCGAACGGGTCATCACCTGGTAGCGACGGACCGTGCGGTAGCCGCGTCCGGTGAGGAGGCCGAGGTCGAGGGTGGGTGCCACGTTGAGCTGGATCCGCAGCCGGGCTCCCGCGGCCCCGGCGGCCATCGCGCGGGCCCGGGTCTCCATGAGGTGCAGCAGCCGCAGCGCGGCTTCGGGGTGGTCGGGCAGGACGTAGTGGTCGCCGTCGACCCTGCCCGGTCCGGAGTCGGCCCAGACCAGGGCGTAGGCGACCAGCCGGCCGCCCTGGAAGGCGACCCAGGAGTCGGTGGCGAGGTTCACCTCGGGGTGGTGGAGGTCCGCCTCGACGGTGCCCAGGTCGGTCTCGGGTCTGCCGATCTCGATGACGTCGACGGCGTTGAGCAGGGCGCAGATGTCGGACGCGTCCCCGGGCCCGGCGGGCCGGACGGTCAGCATGGCGGTCATCCGCCCACTGTCGGCCGGGCCGGGGCGCGGCCGCAACCGGCTTTCGGACCGCGCGGGCATACGTCAGGGCGGCCCGGTGCCGGAACTCCGGCACCGGGCCGCCCTGACGACGGTCCTTACGGGGGATCAGACGGCCAGGACGGCCCGCTCCTCCGCGAAGTGGCACGCCGACTCGTGCGCGGCCGGGGAGTCCACGCCCTTGAAGCGCTGCGGGATGGCCAGCAGCGGCTCCTCGGTGGCGCAGAGGTCCTGGGCCTTCCAGCAGCGGGTGCGGAAGCGGCAGCCCGACGGCGGGTTGGCCGGCGAGGGCACGTCACCGGTGAGGATGATGCGGTCGCGGCCCTCGCGGGCGTCCGGGTCCGGCAGCGGCACGGCCGAGAGCAGTGCCTGCGTGTACGGGTGGGTGGGGTGCTCGTAGATCTCGGCGTCGGAGCCGATTTCGGCCATCTTGCCCAGGTACATGACGCCCACGCGGTCCGAGATGTGCCGGACGATCGAGAGGTCGTGCGCGATGAACACGTAGGACAGGTTGAACTCGTCCTGGAGCTTGCCCATCAGGTTGATGACCTGTGCCTGCACCGACACGTCGAGCGCGGAGACCGGCTCGTCGCAGATGATGATCTCCGGGTTGAGCGCGAGGCCGCGGGCGATGCCGATGCGCTGGCGCTGGCCGCCGGAGAACTGGTGCGGGTAGCGGTTGATGTACTCCGGGTTCAGACCCACGACGTCCAGGAGCTCCTGGACCTTGCGGCGCCGGTCTCCCTTGGGAGCCACCTCGGGGTGGATCTCGTAGGGCTCGCCGATGATGTCGCCGACCGTCATGCGCGGGTTGAGCGAGGTGTACGGGTCCTGGAACACCATCTGGATGTTGCGGCGCACGGCCTTGAGGGCCTTGCCGGACAGCCGGGTGATGTCCTGGCCCTTGTAGAAGACCTCGCCAGCGGTGGCCGTCTCCAGGCTCATCAGCAGCTTGGCGACGGTGGACTTGCCACAGCCGGACTCGCCGACGATGCCGAGGGTCTCGCCCTGGTACAGGTCGAAGGAGACCCCGTCCACGGCCTTGACCGCGCCGACCTGCTTCTTGAACAGGATGCCCTGGGTCAGCGGGAAGTGCTTGACCAGGTTGCGCACCTGGAGGATCGGCTCGCGCTCGGTGCCGTTCTTGGTGAGCTCAGCCATGGATCTGCTCCTTCCAGAAGTGGCACGCGCTGCCGCGGCCGGGCAGCTCGGTGCCGTCCTGCTCGGACACCTGGTGCAGGACCGGCACGTCGGTGCGGCAGATGTCCTGCGCCTTGGGACAGCGGGGGTTGAAGGCGCAGCCCGGCGGGATGTTGAGCAGGTTGGGCGGCAGGCCCTTGATCGCGTAGAGCTCCTGGCCCTTCTGGTCCAGGCGCGGGATCGAGTCGAGCAGGCCGCGGGTGTACGGGTGCGCCGGGCGCTTGTAGATCTCGTGGACCGGGGCGTTCTCGACGATCCGGCCGCCGTACATGACGGCGATCTTGTCCGCGACGTCGGCGACGACGCCGAGGTCGTGGGTGATCAGGATCAGGCCCATGTTCATCTCGCGCTGGAGCTCCGCGAGCAGGTCCATGACCTGGGCCTGGACCGTCACGTCGAGAGCCGTGGTGGGCTCGTCGGCGATGATCAGGTCCGGCTCCAGGGCCATCGCCATGGCGATCATGATGCGCTGGCGCATACCGCCGGAGAACTGGTGCGGGTAGTCGCCCACGCGCGCCTTGGCGGCGGGGATCTTCACCCGGTCCATGAGCTCGACGGCCTTGGCCGTGGCGTCCTTCTTGGACATCCCGCGGTGCACGCGGAACATCTCGCCGAGCTGGGCGCCGACGGTGTGCACGGGGTTCAGCGAAGACAGCGCGTCCTGGAAGATCATGGCGATCTTCTGGCCGCGGACCTTGCGGAACTCCTCGGCCGGCAGCTTCAGCAGGTCGGTGCCCTGGAACAGGATCTCGCCGTGCGGGATCTTGCCCGGGGGCATGTCGAGGATGCCCATGATGGCCTGCGCCGTCACGGACTTGCCCGAGCCGGACTCGCCGAGGACGGCGAGGGTCTCGCCGGCGTTCACGGAGTACGAGACACCGTTGACGGCCTTGGCGACACCGTCGCGGGTGTGGAACTCGACGTGCAGGTCGCGCACTTCGAGCAGGGGGGTCCCCTCCGGCGCCGAACGGGGCGCGGGGACGTTCGAGGTCTTGTCGATGATGGTCAACGTACGCCCTTCCTCAGCGCAGCTTCGGGTCGAGGGCGTCGCGCACCGCGTCGCCGACCATGATGAACGCGAGCACGGTGATGCTCAGCGCGGCCGACGGGAACAGGAGCACGTGCGGTGCCTGGAGCCAGCGGACGGAAGCGTCACTGACCATCAGGCCCCACGAGATCTGCGGGGGCTGGACTCCGATGCCCAAGTAGGACAGGGCCGCCTCGGCGGAGATGTATACACCGAGGCTGATCGCGCCGACGACGATGACCGGCGCGATGGCGTTCGGCAGGATGTGCCGCAGCGTGATGCGCAGCGTGCCGGCGCCCAGGGCGCGGGCGGCCACCACGTAGTCGTTGTTCTTGTTCTGGAGCACCGAGGACCGCATGATGCGGAAGATCTGCGGCCATCCGAGGATGGCGAGCACCAGCGAGACCGTCCACGCGTTGCCCGGCAGGGCGGACATGATCAGCATGCCGCCGAGGATCAGCGGGATCGCGAAGAAGATCTCGGTGAAGCGGGACAGCACGCTGTCGACGACTCCGCCGACCCAGCCGGCCAGCAGGCCCAGCGAGCCGCCGACGAAGACGACGAGCGACGTGGTGAGGATGCCGACGATCACGGAGTTGCGGGCGGCCCACACGGTACGCGTGTAGACGTCGCAGCCCTGGACGTCGAAGCCGAACCAGTGGTCGGCGCTCGGCTTCTTCAGGGAGTCCTCGAGCCGGCAGACGCCCGCGTCGAAGGGGGTGCCGGTGGTGAACACCTGCGGCACGGCCGCGACGATCAGCAGGAAGACCACCAGGGCGCCGCCGATGATGAAGACCGGGTTGCGGCGCAGGTCGTCGATCGCGTCGGACCAGAGGCTGGCCTCGCGGTCCTTCTTCTTCCTGTTCTTTCCGTGGCCCTTGCCGACCTGAGCGCCGGTGGAGGAGGCTCCGGCGGTCTGGGTGTCGGTCATCGAGTCCTCCACCGTAGTTGTGTCACGCATAGCGGATCCTCGGGTCGAGCACGGCGTAGAGCAGGTCCACGATCAGGTTGGCGACGAGATAGATGAGGACCAGGAGGGTCACACCGCCCACCACGACCGCACCCTGCTTCAGGTACACGGACTGGGCGAGCAGACCACCGATGCCGTGGATGTTGAAGATGCGCTCGGTGATGACGGCGCCGCCCATGAGCGAACCGAGGTCGGCACCGAGGAAGGTGACGATCGGGATCAGCGCGTTGCGCAGCGCGTGGTTGACCACGACGCGGCGGCGGGGCAGGCCCTTGGCGGTGGCGGTGCGCACGTAGTCCGCGCGCATGGTCTCCATCATGCTGGTACGGGTCAGTCGGGCCACGTACGCCAGCGAGGTCGAGGCGAGGACGAACGCCGGGAGCAGGTACGCGCGCAGGCCGTCGTTCTCGTTGAACGAGACGGAGAAGAGGTCCACGCCCCAGTTGGTCTTGAGCTGGACGCCGAGGGTGAGCTGCAGCACGAAGCCGGTGACGAAGACGGGGATGGAGATGACCATCAGGGTGGAGATGAGGACCAGCTGGTCCAGGAACTTCCCGCGGCGCAGGGCGGCCATGATGCCGGCCAGGACGCCGACGACGGCCTCGATGACGAAGGCGAAGACCGCGAGGTTCACCGTGTACGGGAACGCCTCGCCGATCATGTCGATGACCTTGCGTCCGGTGAGGGTCTCACCGAGGTCACCCTGGAACACGCCGCTGATGTAGTTCCAGTACTGCAGCAGGAACGGGTCGTCCAGGTGGTACTTCTCGCGCAGCATCGCCGCGACGAGGGGGTCGGCCTTCTTTTCACCCGCGAGGAGCTGGATCGGGTCAGCACCGGGCATCCAGAAGGTCAGCGCATAGATCAGGAACGTGGCACCGAGCAGTACAGGGATCGCCTGTATGAGTCGGCGGATGAGGTAGCGGCCCATCAGACCTCCAGCAAGAACAGGGGGAAAGGGCAGGCAGACGGAAACCTGATTCCGTCTGCCCGCCCCCGGGTTCCCCTAAGTGAAGAGGGGTGTTAGTTGAGCTCGACGTTCGCCAGGTCCATGCGGCCCTGGGCGTCGACCTCGACGTTCTTCACGGACTTGGAGTAGGCCGAAGAAGACATGTAGGTGAAGATCGGGATGTACGGAAGGTCCCTGATGATGATGTCATCGGCCTTCTGGTACAGCTTCAGGCCCTCGGCGGCGTCGGTGGCCTTGTCGGCCTCCGCCATGACCTTCTCGAACTCTTCGTTCGTGTAGTGGCCGTAGTTGGAACCGTTCTCGATCGCGACCTTCGAGAAGATCGGACGGAGGTAGTTCTCCGCCGCCGGGTAGTCCATGGACCACGCCATGCGGAACGCGCCCTTGTACTTCGAGGCGCCCAGGTCGTCGAGCATGTCGCCGAACTTGGCGTACGGCTTGATGGAGACGTCGACGCCCAGGTTGGCCTTCAGCTGGTTCGCGACGGCCTCCATCCACTCCTTGTGACCACCGTCGGAGTTGTAGCCGAGCTCCATCTTGTTGCCCGGAACGCCGCCGGCCTTGTCGAAGAGCTCCTTGGCCTTGGTCGGGTTGTACGTCCCGAACTCGCCCAGGGCGCCCTTGCGGTAGCCCGGGATGATCGGGCTGATGAAGTCGTCGGCCGGCTTGCGGGTGCCGTTGAAGATGGTCTTCGTGATGGCGTCCCGGTCGATGGCCATGGAGATGGCCTGACGGATCTCCAGCTTGCCGAACGTCTCCGGGTTCTGCGCCAGCGGGAGACCGAGGTAGCCCACGCCCGACTCGGGCTTGTACAGGTAGCGGTCGCCGAACTCCTGCGAGACGTTGGCCATCGCGGAGATCGGGAGCTTGTCGACGATCTGGAGGTTGTCGGCGCGCAGGTCGTTGTACGCCGTGTCCAGGTTGTCGTAGACCTTGAAGGTGACGCCCGCGAGCTTGGCGCGACCCTCGGCCGGGTACTTGTCGTACCTCTTGATCTTGATCTGCTTGTTGTGCTCCCAGGCGCCGTCCATCTGGAAGGCGCCGTTGCCGATCGGGGCCTCGCCGAACTTCTTCGGGTCGGTCTTCTCGAAGGCCTCGGGCAGCGGGTAGAAGGCGTTGTAGCCCAGCATGGTCTTGAACTGGGAGAAGGGCTCCTTCAGCGTGACGGTGAAGGTCTTCTCGTCAACGACCTTGAGGCCCTTGAGCTCCTTGGAGGTGGGCTTCTTGTCCTTGCCCGGCGCGAGCTCCTCGGAGCCCTCGATCTTGGCGAAGAACGGCATGCCCTCAGCCGCGTTGTCCTGGTTGGCGCCCCAGTTCCAGGCGCGGACGAAGGACTTGGCGTCGACCTTCTCACCGTTGTGGAAGGTGTAGCCGTCCTTGACCTTGATGGTCCAGGTCTTCGAGTCGGTCGTCTCTATGGACTCCGCGACCGCGAGATTGGGCTCGTTGGTCTTGTTGTCGTAGGAAACCAGACCGGTGAAGAGCGCGTTGAGGACCTCGGCGCCCTCGGACTCGGCCGTGTTCTGACCGATCAGGCCGTGCTGGGGCTCGCCCAGCAGCACGGTGATGTTGCCACCCGCCGCGCCCGCGTTGTCCTTGCTGGTGCTGCAAGCCGTGGCAGCCATCGCCACGATGACGGCACCCGCGACCCACTTGGCGCTCGTTGCTCCGCGCATGGGTAATTGCCTCCTCAGGAGTCACTGTCGATTCGTGAAGGACCCGGCTCGCTGACACCCCTGACAGCGAAATCCGGTCCCATCGTGTGTGCTCGTGAGTCGACGCTCCCCACAGCGTGTGACCCATTGACCCGAGCTCAATGGAGCCATCCTCGGGGACACTCAGGCCGTAAACCACACTTAAGTGGTCTCGTTTTCACAACATCACCGCATGGCGAAAACCCGAAATCCGGACAAACGGATAGGAGACAGACACGTGCGAAACGGACGGTTAGCTCACCATCCGGAGTGTCACGGTCGATATGCGGACACCAGAACGCAACAATCCGCTTGACAAAAGCGAACAGCCCCTCCCCTCGCCGTCGCCGGCGTGGGGAGGGGCTGTTTTCGGCTGTCTGCCCGTCAGGCGGCGGCCTTACTTACCGGACTTGGCGCGCGACGCGGTGCGCGAGCGCTCCTTCTGGTCCAGGACGACCTTGCGGATACGCACGGCCTCCGGGGTCACCTCGACGCACTCGTCGTCGCGGCAGAACTCCAGGGACTGCTCCAGGGAGAGCTTGCGCGGCGGCACCACGTTCTCGGTGTTGTCCGCCGAAGCCGCACGCATGTTGGTGAGCTTCTTCTCCTTGGTGATGTTCACGTCCATGTCGTCGGAACGCGAGTTCTCACCGACGATCATGCCCTCGTACACCTCGGTGCCGGGCTCGGTGAACAGCACACCGCGCTCCTGGAGGTTGATCATCGCGAACGGCGTGACCGAACCCGCGCGGTCCGCGACCAGCGAACCGTTGTTACGGGTGACCAGCGGGCCGAACCACGGCTCGTGACCCTCGTGGATGGAGTGGGCGATACCGGTACCGCGCGTGCCCGTCAGGAACTCCGTACGGAAGCCGATGAGGCCGCGCGACGGGACGACGAACTCCATGCGGACCCAGCCGGAGCCGTGGTTCGACATGTTGTCCATGCGGCCCTTGCGGACGCCCATGAGCTGCGTGACCGCGCCCATGTGCTCCTCGGGGACGTCGATCGTCATGCGCTCGACCGGCTCGTGGACCTTGCCGTCGATCTCCTGCGTGACCACCTGCGGCTTGCCGATGGTCAGCTCGAAGCCCTCGCGGCGCATCTGCTCGACCAGGATGGCGAGCGCGAGCTCACCGCGGCCCTGGACCTCCCAGGCGTCCGGGCGCTCGGTGTCGAGGACGCGGAGCGAGACGTTGCCGACCAGCTCGCGGTCGAGACGGTCCTTGACCTGGCGGGCGGTGACCTTGCGGTCCTTGACCGCGGACTTGGCGTCCGCGCCCTTGCCGCTGCCGCCGCGGCCGACCATCGGGGAGGTGTTCGTACCGATGGTCATGGAGATCGCCGGCTCGTCCACCGAGATCAGCGGCAGGGCGATCGGGTTCTCCGGGTCGGCCAGGGTCTCGCCGATCATGATGTCGGGGAAACCGGCGACCGCGCAGATGTCACCCGGGCCCGCCACCTCGGCCGGCTTGCGGGTGAGCGCCTCGGTCATCATCAGCTCGGTGATGCGGACGTTCGAGATCGTGCCGTCACGCTTGATCCACGCGACGGTCTGACCCTTGCGCAGCTCACCCTGCTCGACGCGCACCAGCGCGATGCGGCCGAGGAAGTTGTCGGCGTCCAGGTTGGTGACGTGGGCCTGGAGGGGGGCCTCCTCGTCGTACACCGGCGCGGGGACGTGGGCCAGGATGGTGGAGAAGAAGGGCTCCAGGCTGTCGCTGTCCGCGGGGACGGTGCCGTCCTCCGGCTTGGTCAGCGAGGCGACGCCGTCACGGCCACAGGCGTAGACGATCGGGAACTCGATCTGCTCCTCGTCCGCGTCCAGGTCGAGGAAGAGGTCGTACGTCTCGTTGACGACCTCGTCGATCCGGGAGTCCGGACGGTCGGTCTTGTTGATGCACAGGATGACCGGCATCTTCGCCTGCAGGGCCTTGCGCAGGACGAAGCGGGTCTGGGGCAGGGGACCCTCGGAGGCGTCCACCAGCAGAACGACGGCGTCCACCATCGACAGGCCGCGCTCGACCTCACCACCGAAGTCGGCGTGGCCGGGGGTGTCGATGATGTTGATCGTGATCGGGGCTCCACCGTCCTTCGGGTGGTACTTCACCGCCGTGTTCTTGGCGAGGATCGTGATGCCCTTCTCACGTTCCAGGTCGTTCGAGTCCATCATGCGGTCGTCGAGGTGCTGGTGGGCGGCGAAGGCACCGGCCTGCTTGAGCATGGCATCGACGATGGTCGTCTTGCCATGGTCGACGTGGGCGACGATGGCGACGTTACGGATGTCGTGGCGCGTGGGCACTTCGGCGCTTCTCCCGGGGTTGTGGATGGCGACGCGTACGGTCCGGCACGCGCGCCTCGACCGGGCGGAAACCTGCCACGGCCTTACCCCATGGTACGTCGCGCAGCGGGAAACGCCTGCCGGGGGTCTGTCAAGGGGCCGGACGAATGAGGACGGCCGAGTGCGGGGTGGGGTGCCTCGGTCGTGCGTCCGGCCAGTGTTCATGCGGGTCAACGGGTACGCACGACCTTGCCCGCCGGGTGTCCGGCGGGCAAGGGAATTGAGTCACATCTGAGCTTCCTACTTCTTCTTGGTCTTGGCGTCGGCCGGCTTCTTCCAGCCGATGTCCTGGAAGCGGGGCGCTCCGAGGCCGAAGGCGCCGGCGTTGACCAGGTTCGGCTTGGCCGCGACCAGCTCGGGGCGCTGGTAGAGCGGGATGGAGCCGGCGGCGGCCCAGATCCGGGCGTCGGCCTTGCGCATCAGCTCGCGGGACTTCTTCTCGTCCAGCTCGCCGGCCGCCTGGTCGAAGAGCTGGTCGATGTGGTCGGTGCCGACCCGGGTGTAGTTCTGTTCGACGAGGAGCGAGCCGTCGGCGGCGGGCTCGGGCTTGGCGAAGATGGGGCGGGCGTCGGTGGCCGGGTAGGCCGTCGCGGGCCAGGAGTAGAGGGCCAGGTCGTACTGGCCCGAGGCGATGTGGTCCTTGAAGAAGCTCTCGTCCGCGACCTTGCTGATCTCGGTGCTGACGCCGATCTCGCGGAGCATCCGGGAGATCCGCTCGCCGACCGTGCGCAGCGCCTCCGATCCGGGGCCCGACGGGAGGACGAAGCGCAGGGTGAGCGGCTTGCCGTCCTTGGCGAGCATGGCGCCCGAGGTGCGGGCGGCCTGCTTGACCGGGGCGGGGGGCTGGCTGGCCCGGGCGGGCTCCTTGCCGTCCTCGGTGTCCTCGGTGGCCCCGGTGGCCTTGCCGTCGGCGATGGTCCGCGCCTGGGCGAGCAGTACGTTCTCCTGCTGGTCGGCGAGCGAGCCGGGGGCGAGGGCCGGGGATGGCCGGTCCTGGCGGGCGGCGCCCGGGACGAAGGCGTCGGCGTCGACGATCTCCCCGTCGCCCGGGGCCCGCGCCGGGCGGGCCTGGAGGCGGGCGGCCAGGTTGGCGGTCGCGGAGCGCGGATCGCCGTTGCGCCCGTTCTCCTGGCCCACGATGTAGAGGCCGTCGTTGCCGGTGCCGGGGCCCGACGGGCTCTTGGAGTCGTCCTGCGGCGCGCTCTCGGCGCCCGCCTTGGCCCCGGCCGGCTCGCTGAGCTTGCCGCCCCGGCGCCAGCCCGCGTCCGCGAGCAGGGCCTGCGCCGCCTGGGTGTCCTGGCCGCCCAGAGCGCCACTGTTGTCCGCGTACGCCCGCTGCCCCGCCAGCGCCAGGTGGCTGCCGACCGGTTTGGCGGGCAGGCGCACGGGCTTCAGTACGATCTCGGCCAGTTCCTTGCGGTCCAGGGCCCGGGCCAGCGCCCGGCGGACCCGCTCGTCCGCCAGCGGGCCGGAGGCGCCGTTCATGGCGAGCTGCGTGTAGGCCGGCTCCAGGGACCTGCGGACCACGAAGGTGCGCAGGGCCGCCTGCTCGGCTGCGTACTTCTCCGCCGCCTCGGCGTTCTTGCGGCGGATCTCCTGTTCGGCCTGGGCCTTGCCCTGGTCGGCGCCGTGGGCCAGCGCCCACGACAGCGTGGCCTGTGCGGGGGTCTGCGCGGTCGCGGGGCCGTGCGCGCCCGCCGCGCGCTCCGCGTCGCGCTGGGCGAGGGCGATCCGGTCGGCGCCCGCCCGGTCGATCTCCGCCAGGTCGACCTTCCCGGCGGCCAGCGCGGAGGGGCGCTCGGCGCGGGGCACCGCGGTCAGGACGAGCGTGTCCAGCTTGGCGGGCTGACCCCACCAGCGGGGGTTGCGGGTCAGCGCGGCGGTGCCCGCCTTCTTGTCGATGGTCCCGAGGCCGAAGGGCCCGGCGGTGACCTTGAGGGTGCCGCGGGCTCCCTCGTTGAAGGCGTCCGGGGTGCCCGTGACCTGCTTCGGGTAGAGCGGGCTGAACAGGGAGCGCCAGTCGGCGTACGGCTTGACGAAGGTGACCTTGACCTCCAGGTCGGTCTTGCCCTTCTCGATCTTCTCGATCCGCTCGTAGCCGGCGTTGCGGGCCGTCCAGTACGCCGAGTCCTTGCCGCTCAGGGCCCTCCACTGGGCAACGAAGTCGGCCGCGCCGATCTCACGGCCGTCGCTCCACACCGCCTGCTGGTGCAGCTTGTACAGGACGACCTGCTTGGGCTCGCGCTCGACGACCTCGGCCTTCTCCAGGTAGTCGGGATTGGCCACTGGGCGCCCCTTGCCGTCCAGCACGAACAGGTGCGGCAGCACCGCCCCGGCGATCCGGGCGGTGGCGGCGTCCGCGTCGGCCTGGAAGGTGTTCAAGGTGGCCGGGAGGGCGTCCACGGCCCAGCGCAGCACGCCGCCGTCTGTGACCTTGTCGCGGGCGGTGGCGGCGATGTCCTGCCCTGCGGCGGCCGGTCCGCCCTCGTCGTCACCCGCGCCGCAGCCCGCGAGCAGCGGCAGTGCGAGGACTCCCGAGGTCAGGAGCGCCAAGGACCTGCGCCTTCTCTGGGACATGGGTTGGTACCTCCGGGGCGGGGCGTGGCGGGTGGGGCGTGAAAGGGCGGTCTTGATCACGTTCGGCGGTATATGGAGCTGATCACACTGGTGCCGAAACCCACTGAAATAGACAGCCCCCCGGGTCTCCCGGAGCGGACCCGCGCCACGCCGCGAACCCCACCCGTGCGGACCAATCCCGCTTGCGTTGCGAACGGGCATTCCCCCGGGAGAGGGATGAAAATGGGCTCAGGGAGGGGGCGCACGGTTTGCGCCTGCGCGCCCGGAATCGCTGCACGTCCCTTCACAAGCGGGGACGGGAGGCGCGACACTCGCAGGCGCCCGTGAGCGTTGCCATCGCACCCGCGGAAATGAGGGCACGACATGTCCCTGCAAGACGATCTGACCGCCGTACGACGCAATCTGAACGAACTGGTCCGCTCCGTCGAACGGCTGGAGCAGGACATCGCACGTCAGAAGTCATCCGCCGCGCCCAAGACGGCCGGTCCGAGCGAGATGGTCACCGTCCCGGACACCCCGTACGACAGCTCGCTGTGGACGGACTCCGACGACGAGGGCCTCGGCGCCCGCGACCGCCACGCCCCCTGACACCCACCGGCCGTACGCCCTACGCACCCGTCCCGTCTTCCGGCATCACTCCACCCGGAGTTCCCTTTGGCCACAGGCACGGAACCACCCCAGCAACGGCCGGGCGGCGTCCACGGCCCCTCGCGGGCCGCGATCGCCGCCCGGCACCTGCGGACCGACCGGTGGTGGCTGTCGCCCGCCGCCACCGCGGCCGGGCTGCTCGCCTTCATCGTCTACTCGACCTGGCGGGCGTTCGCGAACGCCCACTACTACGCGGCCCCGTACGTCTCGCCGTTCTACTCGCCGTGCCTGGCGGAGAACTGCGAGACGATGCGCGGCGGCCCCAACGCCGACCTGTTCGGGAGCTGGTGGGGCCTGTCCCCCGCCCTGCTGATCCTGGTCTTCCCGCTCGGCTTCCGGCTGACCTGCTACTACTACCGCAAGGCGTACTACCGGGGCTTCTGGGCCTCGCCGCCCGCCTGCGCCGTCGCCGAGCCGCACACCGGCTACACGGGTGAGACCCGCTTCCCGCTGGTCTTCCAGAACATGCACCGGTACTTCTTCTACGCCGCCGTGCCGGTCGCCGGGATCCTCACCTACGACACCGTGCTGACCTTCCGAGACGAGCAGTACGCGTGGGGCCACATGGGTCTGGGAACCCTGGTGTTCCTGGTCAACATCGTGCTGATCTGGGCCTACACCCTGTCCTGCCACTCCTGCCGGCACATCATGGGCGGCCGCCTCAAGCACTTCTCGAAGCACCCGGTGCGCTACCGCATGTGGGGCTGGGTCAGCCGGCTCAACACCCGCCACATGGAGCTGGCCTGGGCCTCCCTGATCAGCGTGGCCCTGTGCGACTTCTACGTGTACCTGCTGGCCACCGGCACCATCACCGACCTGAGGATCTTCTGAGATGGCCCAAGTAGACCGGCAGCAGTGGGACGTGGTCGTGGTCGGCGCGGGCGGCGCCGGACTGCGGGCCGCGATCGAGGCCCGCGAGTGGGGCGCCCGTACGGCCGTGATCTGCAAGTCCCTCTTCGGCAAGGCGCACACGGTGATGGCGGAGGGCGGGATCGCCGCCTCCATGGGCAACGTCAACGAGGGCGACAACTGGCAGGTCCACTTCCGCGACACCATGCGCGGCGGGAAGTTCCTCAACCAGTGGCGGATGGCCGAGCTGCACGCGAAGGAGGCCCCGGACCGGGTCTGGGAGCTGGAGACCTGGGGCGCCCTCTTCGACCGGACGCCCGACGGGAAGATCTCCCAGCGCAACTTCGGCGGGCACGAGTACCCGCGCCTCGCGCACGTCGGCGACCGCACCGGCCTGGAGCTGATCCGCACCCTCCAGCAGAAGATCGTCGCGCTCCAGCAGGAGGACTTCAAGGAGTACGGGGACTACGAGGCCCGGCTCAAGGTCTTCCAGGAGTGCACCGTCACCCGGGTCTTGAAGGACGGCGACAAGGTCTCGGGGACCTTCTGCTACGAGCGCGAGACGGGCCGCTTCTTCGTCCTGGAGGCCCCGGCGGTGGTGCTGGCCACCGGCGGGATCGGCAAGTCCTTCAAGACCACGTCCAACTCCTGGGAGTACACCGGCGACGGGCACGCGCTGGCGCTGCTCGCGGGCGCGCCCCTGCTGAACATGGAGTTCGTGCAGTTCCACCCGACCGGGATGGTCTGGCCGCCCTCGGTGAAGGGCATCCTCGTCACGGAGTCGGTGCGCGGCGACGGCGGGGTGCTGCGCAACAGCGAGGGCAAGCGGTTCATGTTCGACTACATCCCCGACGTCTTCAAGGAGAAGTACGCCCAGTCCGAGGAGGAGGGCGACCGCTGGTACGAGGACCCGGACCACAACCGCCGCCCGCCCGAGCTGCTGCCCCGCGACGAGGTGGCGCGGGCCATCAACTCCGAGGTGAAGGCGGGCCGCGGCTCCCCGCACGGCGGGGTGTTCCTGGACGTGTCCACCCGGATGCCGGCGGAGAAGATCAAGCGGCGGCTCCCGTCGATGTACCACCAGTTCAAGGAGCTGGCGGACGTGGACATCACGGCGGAGCCGATGGAGGTCGGCCCGACCTGCCACTACGTGATGGGCGGCATCGCGGTCGACTCGGACACCGCCGCCACGGTCGGGGTACCGGGGCTCTTCGCTGCGGGCGAGGTCGCGGGCGGGATGCACGGCTCGAACCGGCTCGGCGGCAACTCCCTCTCCGACCTGCTGGTCTTCGGGCGGCGGGCCGGGTTGCACGCGGCCGAGTACGCCTCGGCCCCCGAGGAGCGGCCTTCGGTCGCGCAGCGGGAGATCGACGCGGCGGCCGAGGAGGCGCTGGCCCCGTTCCACGCCGCCGACGGCGCGGAGAACCCGTACACCCTGCACCAGGAACTCCAGACGGCGATGAACGACCTGGTCGGCATCATCCGCCGGGAGGCCGAGATGGCCGAGGCCCTCAAGAGGCTGGCGGGGCTGCGCGTACGGGCCGCCCGCGCCGGGGTCGAGGGGCACCGGCAGTTCAACCCCGGCTGGCACCTGGCGCTGGACCTGCGCAACATGCTGCTGGTCAGCGAGTGCGTGGCCCGCGCGGCCCTGGAGCGCACCGAGAGCCGGGGCGGGCACACCCGCGAGGACTGCCCGTCGATGGAGCGGGACTGGCGGCCGGTGAACCTGCTGTGCCGGCCGGTGGACCCCGCACCCGCGGATCCGGCCGCCGACCGGATCGCTCTCGTCCGCACCCGGACCGAACCCATCCGTGCCGACCTGCTCGGGCTGTTCGAGAAGGAAGAGCTGGTCAAGTACCTCGCCGAAGAGGAGCTCTCAGAGTGACTACCTACGACGCCCGCTTCCGGATCTGGCGGGGCGACGCGGAGGGCGGATCGCTAAGGGACTTCACCGTCGAGGTGAACGACGGCGAGGTGGTCCTGGACATCGTCCACCGCCTCCAGGCGACCCAGACCCCGGACCTCGCGGTGCGCTGGAACTGCAAGGCGGGCAAGTGCGGCTCGTGCAGCGCGGAGATCAACGGGCGCCCGCGGCTGCTGTGCATGACGCGGATGTCCACCTTCACGCGCGAGGAGACGATCACCGTCACCCCGCTGCGGGCCTTCCCGGTGATCCGGGACCTGGTCACGGACGTGTCCTTCAACTACCGCAAGGCCCGCGAGGTGCCGTCCTTCGTGCCGCCCCAGGGGGTCGCGGCGGGCGCGTACCGGATGCGGCAGGTGGATGTGGAGCGCTCGCAGGAGTTCCGCAAGTGCATCGAGTGCTTCCTGTGCCAGGACACCTGCCATGTGGTGCGTGACCACGAGGAGAACAAGGAAGCGTTCGCCGGGCCGCGTTTCCTGATGCGGGTGGCGGAGCTGGACATGCACCCGCTGGACGCGGCGGCGGAGGCGGGCCTGGACCGCAAGCGCACCGCCCAGGAGGAGCACGGGCTGGGCTACTGCAACATCACCAAGTGCTGTACGGAGGTCTGCCCGGAGGGCATCAAGATCACCGACAACGCCCTGATCCCGCTGAAGGAGCGGGCCGTGGACCGCAAGTACGACCCGCTGGTCTGGCTGGGCAGCAAGATCCGGCGCCGTTCGGAACCCCAGTAGCCGCCTCCGCAGGACAGAATGCCCCCTGGTGCTTCGTCGATCGACGTGATGTCAGGGGGCTTCGCGGTGCGGGTGGGGGATCTACTGGCGGACCGGTACCGGCTGGACCAGCGGCTCGGGGCGGGCGGCATGGGCGAGGTGTGGCGCGGCCACGACCTCAACCTGGAGCGGGCCGTGGCGGTGAAGGTGGTGCTGGAAGCGGCGACGAACGAGGAGCTGGTCGCCCGCTTCCGGCGCGAGGCCACCATCGGGGCGCGGCTCCAGCACCCCGGGATCACGGTGGTGCACGACGTCGGGCAGCACGACGGCCGGCTGTTCATCGTGATGGAGCTGCTCGCCGGCGAGGATCTGGCCTCGGTCCTGGCCCGCGTCCCGGGCGGCCTGCCGGTCGACGAGGCGCTCGCTCTGGCCGCCCAGACGGCGGAGGCCCTGGCCGCGGCCCACGAACAGGCCGTGGTCCACCGGGACCTGAAGCCCGGAAACCTCTTCCTGCTGCCCGCGGGGCGGCTCAAGATCTGCGACTTCGGCATCGCGCACTCCGCCGACGCGACGGCGGGCTGGACGGTCACGGGCCGGGTCTTCGGCAGCCCGCCGTACATGGCACCCGAGCAGTGGCGGGGCGAGCGGGTCGACGCCCGGTGCGATCTGTACGCGCTGGGGTGCGTGCTCTACGCCCTGCTCAGCGGGCAGCCGCCGTTCGGGGCGGCCGAGACGCTGTACGTGCTGATGCGCCGCCACGTCGAGGACTCCCCGCGCCCGCTGGGCCTGGCCCCCGAGCTGGACCGGCTGGTGCTGGCCCTGCTGGCGAAGGACCCGGCGGACCGGCCGGAGTCGGCGCAGGCGGTGGGCAAGGTCCTGCGGGGGCTGATGGGGGCGGGATCCGCGGGGGCCGGGGAGCTGCCCGTATACGTACCCACGGTGGTGGAAGCGGCCACGCCCGCATGGGGGGAAGCGGCCGGGGCGGAAGCCGTACCGGACCTCGTACGGGAACTGCTGCTGGAGGCCGAGGAGGCACTGCGCGGCGCCTCGCCCGGCCGGGAACACGTACGCGTCGAGGCCCTGGCCGTCGCGGCGGACGTCGCGGCACGCTTCGACGCCGGGCTCGCCGGGCGGCTCCTCGCGGCGGCCGAGCACGCGGCCTGGACCGACGCCGAGGGCAACGGCGCCCGCGTGGCGGACCGGCTGGCCTTCCTGGCGCGGCAGATCTCCCGCCACGCGCCCGCCCGCGCCGAACGGCTGCTGACCGACGCCGAGCAGGCGCTGTTCACGGTGTTCGGGTCCAACCGGCAGGCCCCGCTGCGGGCGGTCGCCGAGGAGCTGTCCGAGCTGTCCCCCGAGCGTGCCGCGCGGCTGGCCGAGCGTCATTTCGCGGGCCATCCCCTGGGCGACCGGCTGCGGGTCGGCATCAGCACGGCGTTCGCCGCCGCCGATCCCGAGGGGGCCGGTGAGCGGCTGGGGCGGATAGAGGACCCCGCGCTGCGCGTGGCCGTCGCGGCCGACCTCGCCGTGGCCGTCGCCCGGCGGGACCTGCCCGCCGCGCTGCGGATCGGGGAGAGCGCCGGCTCGGCGGCGGACCGGCTGACGGCCCTGTGCCGGGTGGCGGGCGAGCGGGCCGCCGCCGGGGACACCGCGGGCGCGGCCCAGGCGCTGGAGCGGGCGGAGCGGAGCCTGCCGCCGTTCCTGGAGGAGCGGGCGGGGCGGCTGCGGGAGGAGTCGGCCCTCCACGCCCGGCAGGGAAGCATCGCAGCGGCCGAGCGGCTGCGGACCCAGGCGGCCGGTCTGCTGGGCGGCCGTCCCGAGGACACCGGGGACCCGGAGACCGACCAGGCTCTCGCCGCGCTGGCGACGGCCCGGATGCGGGTCGAGCGGGGTGCCGAGCCCCTGCTCGATCCGGCGCGGGCGCGGGAGCGCGCGGCCGACGCCCGTGCGCTGGCCGAGCCGGCCGACCGGGCGCGGGCGCTGGCGCACATCGCCCGGGACAGCGTGGCCACAGGACGGGCGCCGTGGCTCGCGGAGGCGGCCGCCGACCCGGGCACCCCGCCGCCCCGGGGAACGGCGGTGGCGGTCAGCTCGGAGTCGGCGCGGCCGGGGACGGTGGCCGTGGTGGCCCCGGGCAGGGAGCGCTGGCACACCGGCGCCCGCCCGGCCTCGCTGCACGCGGCCGGTGACAGCGTGGTGTGGCGGGTCGGGGAGGAGGTGGGCTCCGTACGCGCGGACACCGGGGCGACGTGCTGGACGGCGTTCGCCGACGAGGGCGTCCCCGCCCCGCCGCTGTCCGGGGCGACGGCGGTGTCCTGCGCGGCGGACGCGGGGGCGGTGTACGTCGCCGTGGAGCGCCGTGAGCGCCCCGGGGTCCGGCTGCTGGCCCGGGAGCCGCAGGACGGGCGGGTCCGCTGGTGGCTCGACCTGCCCGAGGCCCGGCCGCGCGACGTGGCGGCGCTGACCGTGGCGGACGGGATGGTGCTGCTCGGGTCGCGCGGCGAGCTGACGGCGGTGGACGCGGCGTCCGGGGAGGCCGTCTGGCGGCGCCCGGTCCAGGGCGGC
The DNA here is from genome assembly GCF_053591315.1 of Streptomyces sp. NPDC003042. Lineage (NCBI taxonomy): Bacteria > Bacillati > Actinomycetota > Actinomycetes > Kitasatosporales > Streptomycetaceae > Streptomyces > Streptomyces sp. NPDC003042. The sequence goes on along the minus strand of NZ_JBSFTP010000006.1, from coordinate 141,296 downwards.
GGTTCCGGGAGGCTGACGGTGGCCGGGGACTGCCTGGTCCTGGCGGACGGGCTGCTGCTGACGGGGCTGCACCTGAGCACCGGGCAGGCCCTGTGGTCCTGGCCGCGCAACGAATACGCCGGCGGCCCGCAGCTGCCGGGCGGTCCCGTGCACGTACTGGACGGGGACTGCGTACGGGCGCTGCACCGGCGCGACGGCCGCGAGCTGTGGCGCTTCGAGGCGGGCACCACCGCGCCGCGGCTGCTGGCCTCGGCCGGGACGGTGTACGCGGCCGCGTACCGCCCGGAGCAGGGCTGGGACATGGTGTTCGCGCTGGACTCGGCCACCGGCGAGGTCCGCTGGCAGCGGCCGATGACCCGGCGGGACGGGACCGTCTGCGCCCTGGAACTGCTGGGCACACGCCAGGGCGTGCTGTACGTGAAGTCCGCCCGCGGGGGCCGGCGGGGACTGCTGGGCCGGCCGGCGCAGCCGTTCGTGAGCGGGCTGGACGCGGCCACCGGAAGGCCGCTCTGGCACTGGGAGGACCCGGCGGTCGGCGACCTCGGCGCGGTGCTCGCCGGGGACAACCTCGTCCTCCCGCTGCCCGCCCTCACGGCGATCGCCCTGCCGTGACTCCGGGTGCGGGGACGGGAAACCGCCCATAACCTCCCAATTGTGATTGCGCCGACGAGCAGGACGCAGGCCCGCGCCACCGCCCGGATAGCCGCGCGCACCGGACTGGCCCTCGCCGCCGCGCTGCTGGCGCTCGGCGGCTGGGGCGTGGCCGGGGCACCGCCGGCCCGCGCCGAGGATCCCGTCACCCTGTCCCGGCAGGGGCAGATCACCGACCGCGTGGGGGCCCTGGGCGGCCGCGCGCCCGCCGTCACGGCCGCGCTGGACGAGCTCTACGCCGACCGCAGGATCCAGCTCTTCGTCGCGTACGTGCACGACTTCTCCGGGCGCTCCGCCCAGAGCTGGGCGGACGCCACCGCGCAGAAGAACGGCCTGGGCCAGAACGACCTGCTGCTCGCGGTGGCGACCGGCGACCGGCAGTACGCCTATTCGGCCGATGTGGACTCCGGCTTCACCGAGGAGCAGCTCGCGGCCGTCGCCCGGGACGCCATCGAGCCCGCGCTGAGACAGAACGACTGGGCGGGCGCGGCGATCGGCGCGGCCAGGGGCTACGACGCCGTGCTCGGCGGGCTGCCGGTCCCCACGCCCGCCATCACCCCCGGTGAGGCCGACCCGGGCGACGACCGGGCGGGCGGCGAGAGCGTCGGGGCGGGGGACTACGTGCTCCCCGTGGTCGCCGTCGGCGCGGCCGGGGCCCTCGCGGCGTACGCGTACAGCCGCCGCAAGCGCTGGGTCGCGGGCGCCGGTACGAAGACCCCCACGGGCTGGGGGGACGGCCGGGCGGGGGCGACCCCGCTGCCCGAACTCGATGCCAGGGCGAAGGCGCTGCTGGTGGAGACCGACGACGCCGTGCGCACCAGCACCGAGGAACTGGGTTTCGCCACGGCCCAGTTCGGCGAGGCGGCCGTCGGGACGTTCACCGAGGCGGTGGAGTACGCCCGCGACGAGCTGACACACGCCTTCCGGCTGCGCCAGCAGCTCGACGACGCCTACCCGGAGGACGACGCCACCCGGCGCCGGATGCTGGACGAGATCGTGGCCCGGTGCACCGAGGCGAACCGGCGGCTCGACGCCGAGTCGGCGGACTTCGACCGGCTGCGGGACCTGGAGAAGAACGCCCCCCAGGCCCTGGCCACGGTGGAGGCGCACTTCCGGGCACTGACCGGGCGTACGACCACGGCGAAGGCGACGCTGACGGCGCTGGTGGGCCGGTACGCGGACTCCGCGTCCGCGCCGGTCGCCTCCAACCCGGAACAGGCCGAGGACCGGCTGCTCTTCGCGACCACCAGCCTCGGCGAGGCGCGGGCCGCGATCGACGCCGGGGACAACGGCAGGGCGGCCGTCCACGTACGGGCCGCCGAGAGCGCGGTGGACCAGGCGGCGACCCTGGTGGACGCGGTCGAGCGAAGGGCGCGGGAACTGGCGGAGGCCGCCGGGAAGCTGCCGGGCGCCGTCACCGAGACGCAGACCGACCTGGCCGACGCGCACGGCCTGCTCACCGGCACCGCGGAGGGCTCCTCCACGGCGGACCTGCGCGGCCGGATCGGCCGGGCGGAGGCCGTGGTGGCCGACGTGGCCCGGGAGCAGGGCGCCGGCCGGTACGACCCGATCGACGCCCTGCGGCGGGTCGAGGAGGCCGACGCGACCCTCGACGAGGCGCTGGCGGCGGCGCGGGAGCAGGAGACGGGCCGCCGCCGCGCGGTGGCCCTGCTGGACCCGGCCCTGCTGTCGGCCCGTAGCGCGATCGGCGCGGCGACGGACTACGTCACCACCAGCCGGGGCGCGGTCGGCAGCCAGGCCCGCACCCGGCTGGCCGAGGCCCATCGGCACCTGGAGCGGTCGGTGTCGCTGACCGGGACGGACCCGGCGGGCGCGCTGGCGGAGGCGCGGCAGGCGGACTCGCTGGCACGCCAGGCGCAGCAGCTGGCCGAACAGGACGTACGGACGTACCAGAACCCGTACGCCGGCCGGCGGGCGGGCGGCGGCCGGGGTGGCGCCGTACTCGGCGGGATCATCCTCGGCGAGATCCTGCGCGGCGGCCGGGGCGGAGGCGGCTTCGGGGGAGGCGGCTTCGGGGGCGGTTTCGGCGGAGGCGGCCGCGGCCCGGGCTCCTTCGGCGGCGGCGGCACCCGCGGCCGCATGGGCGGTGGCGGCCGCTTCTGACCCCCGAACACCGGACGACGACACCGGACGACGACCATCCCTCACCAGGAGAGCCCACCATGAGCAAGCAGACCATCCTCGGTCGCGTCACCCAGCTCGCCAAGGCCAACATCAACGCGCTGCTGGATTCCGCGGAGGACCCGCAGAGGATGCTCGACCAGCTGATCCGCGACTACTCCAACAACATCTCGGAGGCCGAGCAGGCGGTGGCCACGACCATCGGCAACCTGCGGATGCTGGAGGCGGACCACAAGGAGGACGTGGAGGCGGCCGCCGAATGGGGCGACAAGGCCCTCGCGGCGAGCAAGAAGGCCGACGAGCTGCGCGGTTCCGGCGCGACGGCGGATGCGGACAAGTTCGACAACCTCGCGAAGGTGGCCCTGGGGCGGCAGATGCAGTCGGAGAAGGAGGCGAAGACGGCGGAGCCGACGATCGCCGCCCAGACGGAGGTCGTGGACAGGCTCAAGACGGGCCTGGATTCGATGAAGAACAAGCTGACCGAGCTCCAGGCCAAGCGGGACGAGCTGGTCTCCCGGGCCAAGACCGCGCAGGCGCAGAACACGATGATGGACGCGGTGAAGAACATCGACGTCATGGACCCGACCAGCGACCTGCACCGCTTCGAGGAGAAGGTCCGGCGGGAGGAGGCCATGGCGATGGGCAAGCAGGAACTGGCGGCGTCCTCGCTGGACGCCCAGTTCGAATCCCTGGACGACCTCGGCAGGACGAGCGAGATCGAGGCCCGCCTCGCCGCCCTCAAATCAGGCCGCGCGGCCTGACCCTCCAGGAGACGGCGCTCTCACCCGTACATGCCCAGCAGCTGCTCCTCCGACAGCCCCGTCACCGACTGGGCGGCAGCCCCCGGCAGCGGAAGCTCGAACCAGACCGTCTTCCCCCGGTGGGTGCGCCGGGTGCCCCACCCGGCGGACAGCAGCCCGACCAGTTGCAGGCCCCGCCCGCCCTCGTCGGTGTCCCGGGCGCGGCGGCGCCTCGGCTGCGCCAGGTTCCCGTCCCACACCTCGCACACCAGGGTCCGGTCCAGCAGCAGCCGCAGCCGGATCTCGCCCTCCCCGTACCGCAGGGCGTTGGTCACCAGCTCGCTGACGAGCAGTTCCGTGGTGTCGAGCAGCCCCTCCAGCCCCCAGGCGGGCAGCTTCGTCCGCGCGAGTTCCCGCGCGCGGCCGACGGATCTGGCCTCGCGCGGGAGCTGCCAGTCGCCGACCGCGTCCACCGGCAGGCCCTGCACCCGCGCCATGAGCAGGGCGATGTCGTCCTCGCCGTGCCGCGTGTGCAGGGTGTTGAGCACGTGGTCGCAGACGTCCTCCAGCGGGCGCACCGGATCGGCGAGGGCCTCGCGGAGTCCGCGCAGCCCCTCTTCCAGCGGATGGTCGCGGGATTCGACCAGCCCGTCGGTGTAGAGGGCCAGCAGGGCTCCTTCGGGCAGTTCCACTTCGACCTCCTCGAAGGGCTCGCCGCCCACGCCGAGCGGCATCCCGGGCGGCACCTCCAGCAGCAGTCCGGGGCGCGGCGTGGCGCCCTCCTCGGGCGGTTCGACGAGCACCGGCGGCATGTGGCCGGCGTTGGCGATGGTGCAGCGCCGCGTCACCGGGTCGTAGACGGCGTACACGCAGGTGGCGAGGTACACCTCGGACCGGTCGGCGTCCCGCGAGTGCAGCGCGGCCCGGGACGCCTGCTGGGAGCCGCCGGGCGCCCCGAGGCCCCGGGCGACCTCGTCGAGGGCGGTCAGCACCTCCGCCGGTTCGAGGTCCAGCAGCGCCAGGGTCCGTACGGCGGTCCGCAGTTCGCCCATCGCGACGGCGGCCCGCAGGCCCCGGCCCATCACGTCGCCGACGACCAGCGCCGTGCGATGGCCCGGCAGCTCGATGACGTCGAACCAGTCGCCGCCCACCTCGGTCGCCGCGTTCCCCGGCAGGTACCGGCAGGCGATGTCCAGGCCCGCCGCCTCCGGGTCGCCGGGCGGCAGCAGGCTCCGCTGGAGTATCAGTGCCCGCTCGTGCTCGCGCCGGTACAGGCGCGCGTTGTCGATGCATACGGCCGCCCGTGCGGCCAGCTCCACGGCGACGGCCCGGTCGCGCTCGCCGAAGGGCTCGCTGCCCTTCGTACGGGAGAACTGGGCCAGCCCCACCACCGTGTCGTGGGCGACCATCGGCACGACCAGCGTGGACTGCACGAGGTCGTCCACCGCGCCGCTCTCGATCAGCCGGGTCCGCGCCGTACGCAGGGCGAGAGCCCCCGGTGAAGCGGCCGGGTAGCGGTGGATCTCCCCTACGGAGACCAGCGCGCCCGGTCCCGACAGCGGGGCGTCCGAGACGGCGGAGGCGAAGGCCACCCGCCGCAGCGGCGCGGACGGCGCGCGCCCGGCGCCCTGTCCGGGCAGGGAGGGCACCCCGGGTCCCTGTGGCCGGGCGGGCCGGTCGTCGTCGCCGAGCAGCAGCCCCTGGTACAGGTCGACGGCGGCCAGGTCGCAGAAGCCGGGGACGGTGACGTCGAGGAGCTCCCGGGCGGTGGTCTCCAGGTCGAGGGAGTTGCCGATACGGTGCCCGGCCTCGTTGAGGAGGGCGAGGTTGCGCCGGACGCCGGCCGCCTCGCGGGCGGCGAGGTGGCGGCGGGTGACGTCGGTGCCGAGGCCCGCGATGCCGACCGGGCGGCCGGTACCGCCGTGCACCCGGTAGAGGTTGATGGACCAGTGGCGGTTGTCGCGGCTGCCCGGGGCCGCGCCGGTGATCCGCAGGTCGGTGACGGCCTCGCCGGTCTCCAGCACCCGGCGCAGGGCCTCGGTCATCCGCTCGGCCTCGTGCGGCGGCAGGTAGTCGTGCACGGTCCGGCCGCGGTGCTCCTCCACCCCGCCGCCGAAGACGGTCGCGAAGCGGCGGTTGGCGCGCTGCACGGTGAAGTCGGTGCCGAAGAGCAGGAACCCGAAGGGAGATTGGCCGAATATGGCTTGAGAGGCGGCAAGGTCGGACTCGATGCGCCGCAGCGCGCGTACGTCGACCACGACGCACAGCGCGGCCCGCTCCGAGCTCTCGGTCCGGGTCGGCATCACATAGATCTCGGCCACACCGTGCGCGCCGTTCCCGCCGGGGATCCGGAAGGGGACCAGGCCCGTCCACTCCTTGCCGTCGAGGATCTCCGCGACCTTGCGGTGGCCGCCGGCGCGCAGTTCCGGCGGCATGAAGGCATCGACCGGATCGCGCCCGACCACCTGGACCGCCGTGAGCCCGAACAGCTCCTCGGCGCGCAGACTCCACTGATCGACGAGCCCGTCCGGACCGATCGAGAACGAAGCGACCTTTATGTACTCATATATCGAGCCAGGCGGGCTGCTGTGCCACAAGGAGTCGTGCCATGTCTCCCCGGGCATTCGGGCCTGATGTGCCTGCGCAGGTATCTCGCTCACGCGACCGTCCCCTCCAGCTCACCGCAACCGGACCGGCCATGACCGAAGTATTCAGCACCACGGCCCCTGACGGCACGGCGTTCACGATCACAAAAAGGTCCCGTTAGTTTCCGGCCATTCACCCCAAGGCTCCGTCCGAGGGGAACCCCCCGTCCCCCCTTCACCTTGTTACTGACCAGGAAGAGCCAACTCGAACCACACCGTCTTGCCCGATTTCCCGTGCCGGGTCCCCCAGCGCTGCGCCGAGACCGCCACGAGGTGCAGCCCTCGTCCGCCTTCGTCGTCGGCCTCGGCGAGCCGCTCGCGGGGCGGATCCGGAAGCGGATCGGACACCTCCACGAGCAGCGCCGCACTGCCGGCCGGCTGACCCTCGGCTGGTTCGCGCCGTTCGAGGCGGACCCCGATGGGGCCGGAGGCGTAGCGCAGGGAGTTGGTGACCAGCTCGCTGACCAGCAGGACGGTCACGTCACCGACGGAGTCCAGGCCCCAGGAGCGCAGGGCGCCGCGCACGGCATGGCGGGCGGTGCGGACGGCACCGGGCTCGGCGGGGAAGGCCCACTCGGCACATTCACCGTCTGCGTCGATCACGCCGATCACTTCCCGGGCCAGCAGCGACCCCAGTCCGGTTCGTCGGGGACGAAAGAGGGACGAGATTGGGATTAATAGCGACATACCCGATATTCGAGGCGTCGTACCACTCGATCCCCCACGCACCGGCGCACTGTGGCGCGGACGGCCTACAGCGCGCGCTTCACGCGCCCCGGTGCGCCCCGCCGTGCCGCGGACCGCGCAGGAGGCGCCCGGCCAGCGCGACCGCGGGCCGGTCCTGGTCGAGCCAGTCGACCGAGTCCAGCTCCTCCGGTCCGAGCCAGCGCAGTTCGTCGTGGTCCTCCAGCGGCGCGGGCTCCCCGGACACCAGCCGGGCGGTCCACACGTGCAGGACGAGACCGGGCTTCAGCGGCCACTCCCCCGGGATCCGCTCCAGCGCCTCCGTCTCGACGCCGAGCTCCTCGCGCAGTTCGCGCACGAGCGCCGCGGGGACGGACTCGCCCGGCTCGGCCTTCCCTCCGGGCAGCTCCCACCGGCCGGCCAGCTCGGGCGGCGCACTGCGCCGGGCGGCCAGCAGGCGCCCGTCACGACAAAGGGCTCCGCCCACGACCACGCGTACCGTCATGGGGCGGAGCCTATGTCAGCGGCCGGCCGGCCCCGACGGTCAGTTCGCCGTCGCGGTCTGGCTGCCCTGTCCGATCCGCTCGACCCAGTAGAGCTGCTCGTGTCCCCGGTCATCGAGGCTGTCGACGACCTTTTGGGCCTCGGCCCGGCTGGGATAGCGGCCCACCCGGTAGCGGTTGCCGTTGTCGTCCTGACGTATGACCAGCCATGGGAGCAGGGCACCGCTGTCGTTCATCGCGCTTCACCCTCCGCCGATGTACCTGCCCAGGAAACCGCATTGCGCATATGCCGGAGCTTACGCCCGACCTTTACTGAGCGGATACGGTTTTTCACGAAGAGGTACCTCAGGGGCGTAGCATCCGGCCAGGCGTACGAATGGCCCCCGCACAGACGTCGCCGCAGGTACGCGCGGGAGCCGGCCCAACGAAGAAGGCCCCGGCGCGCACGCCGGAGCCCCCTCGAAAAGGCCGGATCAAACCTCAGCCGGCCGGCCAGGCCTACCGAACCGGCAAGTGGTACGCCAGGCGGTAGCGGTCCGCCGGGACGACCACGTCGGCCGTCTCCACGGCGCGGCCCGACGCGAAGTAGGTACGGCTCACCACGAGGACCACGTGCCCCGGGACCCCGCCGAGCGACATGATCTCCTCGGCCAGGCCCGGCCGCGCGCCGACCTCCTCGATCACGTTGTCCACGACGACGTCGATGGCGGCCATCCGGTCGACCACCCCGGAGCCGCCGAGGGGGCCTTCCTCCGGGAGCATGACCGGGGTCCGGCCGGTCACGGCGAGGGGTTCCCAGGAAGTGGAGAGCATCATGGCCTCCCCCGCGTCGCGAAAGACGTACCGCGTACGCATGACCCGGTCACCCGGCTCGATGCCGAGCCGCTTCGCGATCTCGGCGGGCGCCCCCGCCTGCTCGCTGTTCGACTCCCAGGTGCCGCGCGCGCCCGTCTCCGCCTGTTCCTGCCGGAACGGCGTCGACGAACCGCCCGTGCCGAAGCCGGAGCGGGCGACCCGGCGCGGTACGGGCTGCTCGCGGACGTACGTACCCGACCCGGAACGGCCTTCGACCAGCCCCTCCGCCATGAGGACCTTGCGGGCCTCCAGCGCCACGGTGTCCGATACCCCGTACTCCTCGCGGATCCGGGCCTGGGAAGGGAGCCGGGCGTGCGGGGGCAGGGACCCATCGACGATCTTCCGTCGCAGATCCCCGGCGACGCGCAGATAGGCCGGCTGCTCACCGAAAGTCACTGGCCACTCCCATCAGGTTGACAGACAGCTACAGCCTGGCAACCCATGGTTGAACTACGCAAGCACGGGCCAGAGTTTCACTCGAAGTGATGAAGCCAGGTCACTCAAACCCGTTACCGTGCGTTACCCACCAAGGCCTCACGCCGATTCCGACGACGGCCCGCCTCCCGCGCCACCGCCCGAGGGTCCGGGGTACTCCTCCAGCCACTGCGGAACCTCCGTCGCGAGCCCGTACGCGCCGCGCAGTGCCTTCTCCGTGTCCAGGTTGATCGCCGCCAGCGCCCGGTCCCACGCCTGTTCGAAGTCGGCCGGCTTCGTCGCCCGGGACGCCCGCTGCCACTCCTTGCGCGCCGCCTCGACCTCCCTCAGCTGCGCCCGCGCCGCCGCACCCACCTCCGGCCGCGCCGCCACGCCCTGGAGCAGCCGCGCCTCCGCGGCCAGCGCCGCGTCCACCTCCCGCGCCCAGGTCCGGTAGTCCGCCAGCGCCTCCTCGACCTCCGCGTCGGGTCCTCCCCCGAGCACGTGGTCCGCCTCGTTCAGCACGCGGAGCAGGGCCACCTGGTCCGGCGTCAGCATCGCGGCGTCCTTGCGCAGACTGCCCTCGTGGTCCTCCTCCGCCGTGCCGATCACGCACACCAGCCGCCGGTCGCCCTCGCGCCAGGACTCCCGGGTGGGGGCGAAGTAGAACATCTCCGCGTACGAGGGCAGCGCCCAGGTGTCCATGGCGTACGCGTCCTGCGCCTTCCAGCACAGGTCCGTGGCGGTCTCCTTCAGCTTCGGCATGCCGGGGAAGCCCGGAAGGTCGAGCTGGTTCGAGGAGGTCACCTCGGCGTCGTGCGTCCGCGCGCAGCCGATCCGGTAGACGAAGGGGTCGTCCGCGAGCAGGTCGCCGCCGGGGACGTTGAAGCAGTCGCCCTCGCGCAGCTCCTCGATGTCGGCCAGCTGGCCCTCGGTCTCCTCGAACGCCTGGTCCGATCCGAGCCGGTCGAAGAACGGCTCGGCGTACCGCTCGATGCCGAACACCAGGGCGACGGTCATCACCATGGAGACGCTCACTCCCACGATGGCCAGGGCCCGGCCGCGCTCCCGCTTGCGCGCGATCTGCACCATCGCCACGCCGCCGAAGACGATTCCGAGCGGGGGGAAGCAGAGCAGCCCGACCAGCAGGGAGGCCAGGGCGAAGCCGTTGAGGGCGGGCGGGTGCTGATGCGCGGGCGGACCCCACACCGGCGGCGGGGACGGCGGGGGCCAGTAGTGCCCGGGGCCGTTGGGCGGCTGCGGCGGGGCCGGATTGCTCACAGGGTGAGGTACTCCATCACAGGGGGTGGCGCGAACGAATGCGCGAATAGTACGCAGCGGGGGCGACCGAGTAGTCGGTCGCCCCCGCGTTCATCGCGCGATCCAGCCTGTTATCGCGCCCCTCACCGCCCAGTTGACCGGGCGGGGCTCACTGGACGAACCTGTGGCTCAGAACTGCAGCGCCCAGGAGTCGATCCTGCCGGTGTCGATGTTCGCGTTGTCGTTCACCCGCAGCTTCCAGACACCGTTCGCGACCTCCGAGGAGGCGTTGACGGTGTAGGCCTGGTTGATGTTGTCGGCGCTGCCGCCGGACCGGTTGTGCAGCGTGTAGACGGTGCCGTCGGGGGCGACGAGGTCGACCTTCAGGTCACCGATGTACGTGTGCACGATGTTCACCGGCACGCTCAGGGACGCCGGGGCGTTGCCGGCGACACCGCTGACGGTGATCGGCGACTCGACGGTCGCGTTGTCGTTGATCGCGTAGTCCGCGGTGTTCTCGAAGCGCGGTCCGGGCGGGGTGGTGGTGCCGCCGCCGACGTACAGGAGGCGGTTCGGGGAGCCGGTCCCCGGGCTGGTGACCACGTTCGGCGTCGAGGCGTTCACGAGGGCCGTGGAGACCTGCGCCGGGGTGCTGGCCGGGTTCTGCGCCAGGTAGAGGGCGGCCGCGCCCGCGACGTGCGGCGAGGCCATCGACGTACCGGAGATGTTGTTCGTGGCGGTGTCGCTGCTGTTCCACGCCGACACGATCGACGAACCCGGCGCGAAGATGTCCAGGATGGTGCCGTAGTTGGAGTAGCTCGCCTTGGCGTCGGTGCTGGTCGTGGCACCGACGGTGATGGCCTCGGCGACGCGCGCCGGGGACTTGGTGTTCGCGTTCGTGGACTCGTTGCCCGCCGCGACCGCGTACGTGATGCCGGCGGCTATGGAGTTGCGTACGGCCGCGTCCAGCGTGGCGTCGGCGCCACCGCCGAGCGACATGTTCGCCACGGCCGGCTTGACCGCGTTGCGGGTCACCCAGTCGATGCCCGCCACGACACCGGCCGTCGTACCGGAGCCGTTGTTGTCGAGCACGCGCACGCCGACGATCTTCGCCTTCTTGGCCACGCCGTACGCGCCGCCTCCGACGGTGCCGGCGACGTGCGTGCCGTGGCCGTGGCCGTCCTGGGCGGTGTTGTCGTTGTCGACGGCGTCGAAGCCGTAGGAGGCGCGACCGCCGAAGTCGCTGTGGGTGATGCGGACACCGGTGTCGATGATGTACGCCGTGACGCCCTCTCCGCCCGTGTCCGGGTAGGTGTAGCTCTGGTTCAGCGGAAGTCCGCGCTGGTCGATGCGGTCCAGGCCCCAGGACGGCGGGTTGGGCTGGGTCGTGTCGACGGTGAACGTCCGGTTCTGCGCGACCGACTTGACCGCCGGGTCGGCGGCGAGCCTCTTGGCCTGCGCCTCGGAGACCTCGACGGAGTAGCCGTTGAGGGCGGCGCTGTAGGTCTTGTCGATCTTCGCGCCGTACCGCTGGGCGACGGCCTTGCCGCGGGCGTCGGTGGAGCGGGCGGCGGAGTCGTTCAGGGTCACGATGTAGCTGCCGGAGATGGACCCGGCGGCACCGGCGTTCTCGATGACGCCCATCGGTCCGCGGTCGGCTGCCGAGGCGGGTAGGGCGGCAGCCGCGCCGAGTGCGAGGGCGACGACGGCGGTCGCGCTGATGCCGGCGATCTTCCGGCGGGTGGGACGCGTGGCGGACATGTGAGGGGTCCTCCTCGTTGGCGGTGCGTTGCGGGGGGTGGAGCGACGGCACTCGCATTCAAGGCATGCTCATGACAATCGCCAGTAGCTGGGTGTGCCAACTGGCCGTCGCCACCGAAAGGTTGACCCACCGGTACGCCATCCCACAAGAGGACAACGGATGCGTAACATCCGTGCCATACGACAGCCATGATTGAGCAAAGGCGTTCCGCACATGTCGCACGCACTCCCTGGTTACCTCTGTGCCGAGGACGGCACCCGCGCGGACGCGCACACCGCCCCGTGGTGCTGCCCCTCCTGCGGCGGCCCGTGGGACCTCGACTTCACACCGGATCCGGCCATCGCGCTGGAACCGGCGGCCGGACCCGCCTCGCTGTGGCGGTACGCGGCCGCGCTGCCGCTGCCAGGGGCGTTGTCGGTCTCCCTCGGGGAGGGGAACACTCCGATGGTGCCGCTGACGGAGCTGATTCACGCCAAACTCGACTTCCTGATGCCGACGTTGTCCTTCAAGGACCGGGGCGCCGTGATGCTCGCGGAACTGGCCCGGCGGCTGGGTCCGGAGCGGGTGGTCGCCGACAGCAGCGGCAACGCCGGGACCGCCGTGGCCGCGTACTGCGCGCGGGCGGGGCTGAGTTGTGAAGTTTTCGTGCCCGAGGGCACCTCGGAGAAGAAGACGGAGCAGATGCGGGCGCACGGGGCCGTGGTACGCCTCGTGCCGGGCGGGCGCGAGGCCACGGCCGCCGCCGCCAGGGCCGCCGCGGACACCCCCGGCGTCTTCTACGCGAGCCACGCCCACAACCCCTACTTCCTGCACGGCACGAAGACGTACGTGTACGAGATCTGGGAAGCCCTGTCCGGCCGGCTGCCCGAGGCGCTGGTGGTCCCGGTCGGCAACGGCACACTGCTGCTGGGTGCCGCGCTGGCGGTCGAGGAGCTGGCCCGGCGCGGCGTACGCCCGCCCGCGCTCATCGCGGTGCAGGCCGAGGCGGTGGCCCCGCTGGCGGCGGCCTTCGCGGCGGGTACCGAGGACGCCGCTCCGGTGGCGCAGCGGCCCACCCTGGCCGAGGGCATCGCGATCCCGGCCCCGCCGCGCGCCCGCCAGATCCTGGCGGCGGTACGCAAGTCCGGCGGCACCTTCCTGACGGTCCCCGACGCCCGGCTCCGCGAGGCCCAGCACGACCTGGCCCGCCGCGGCCTCTTCGTCGAACCGACGGCCGCGGCCTGCTGGGCGGCGGTGGGCCCCTCGGCCCCCGACAACCCCCTCCACGGCCGCACGGCGGTCATCCCCCTGTGCGGCGCGGGCGCCAAGACCGGCCTGGCCACCTAGGCCCGACCGGGCTGCGAACCCCGGCCGCGTCCAGCCCCGCCAGGGGGTATCCCCGGACGGAGTCCGGGGGGATTGAGGCGCGGGGGTCCGGGGCAGCGGCCCCGGCAACGGCGCCGCACACGGACCCGTGCCACCGGCGGCCGGCGGGCGGCGTCGTTGTCGGAAACCCGCCAGCACCGGCCCCGCCGCTCTGGTGGACTGACGTCCATGACGACCCACCTTGAACTCGCCGCCAAGGCCACCGCGTTCGCGGACCTGCACACCCCCTCCGCCCCCCTGGCCCTCGCCAACGCGTGGGACGTGGCCAGTGCCCGCATCGTCGAGGCCGCCGGCTCGGCCGCCGTCGCCACCACCAGCGCCGGCGTGGCCTGGTCTCTCGGGTCGCCCGACGGCGACGCCCTCGCCCGTGACCGGGCCCTCGACCTCGTCGCCCGCGTGGCCGGCGCCGTCTCCGTCCCGGTCACCGCCGACATCGAAGGCGGCTTCGGCGCCGACGCCGCCGGCGTCGCCGAGACCGTCACCGGAGTCCTGGCCGCCGGTGCGGTCGGCGTGAACATCGAGGACGGCACCCGCGCCCCCGCCGAGCACGCGGAGCGCCTGGCCGCGGCGCGCGCCGCCGCCGAGGCCGTCGGGGTCCCGCTGTTCATCAACGCCCGCATCGACACGTACCTCTTCGGCCTCGGCGAGCAGGAGACCCGCCTCGACGAGACCCTGGCCCGCGCCGCCGCCTATCTCGAAGCCGGGGCCACCGGCATCTTCGTGCCCGGCGTCCTCGACCCCGCCACCGTCGCCGAGCTCGCCAAGGGCATCGACGCCCCGCTCAACGTCCTCGTCGGCCCCGGCGCTCCGACCGTCGCCGCTCTCGGCACCCTCGGCGTCTGCCGCGTCAGTCTCGGCTCCTGGGTGGCGGAGGCCGCGTACGCCGTGGCCCGCCGCGCCACCGAGGAGCTGCTCTCCGGCGGTACGTACGGATCGCTCGCCCGCTCCCTCCCGTACGGCGAGCTGAACGGCCTGCTCAAGGGGTGAGACGGGCAGAAAACCCGAAGCCTGTATAGGCCAACGACCGTAGGATCCGGCCATGAGCACCTCAACTCCGGTCAAGAGCCCGGCCGTGACCGCCCCGCCCCGCAAGATCGGCGGCGCGGTGTGGACCGCCCTCGGCCTCGTGTACGTCGTCTGGGGCTCGACCTACCTCGGCATCCGGATCGTCGTCGAGACCATGCCGCCCTTCCTCTCCGCCGGGGCCCGCTTCATCGCCGCCGGACTGCTGCTGGCCGGGGGCGTCGCCTGGCGGTTCGGCCCGGCCGCGCTCAAGGCCACGCGCGGGCAGCTCGGCTCGGCCGCCTTGGTCGGTCTGCTGCTGATCCTCGGCGGCAACGGCCTGGTCGTCCTCGCCGAGACCACGGTGCCGTCCGGCCTGGCGGCGCTGCTGGTGGCGTCGGTGCCGATGTGGGTGGTGGTGCTGCGGGCCAGTACCGGTGACCGGCCGCCGGCGCGCACGCTGGCCGGAGTCCTGGTCGGCCTCGTCGGGCTGGCGGTGCTGACCGGCCCCGGGCTCAGTGGCGCGGTCCGGATGTCGGGCGTCCTGCTGGTGGTGGCGGCGTCGGTGCTGTGGTCGCTGGGCTCGTTCACGGCGGGGAAGCTGCCGCTGCCGGGCAATCCCTTCACCGGCAGCGCGTACCAGATGCTCGCGGGCGGAGCCGCCGGGATCATCGTCGGGCTGCTGCGCGGCGAGCAGCGCGGCCTGGATCCGGCGGCGTTCTCCACCGCTTCCTGGCTGGCTCTGGGCTACCTCGTGCTGATCGGGTCGGTCGTCGGCTTCACGGCGTACGCGTGGCTGCTCCAGGCGGCGCCGCTGTCGCTGGTGTCCACGTACGCGTACGTCAATCCGGTCGTGGCCGTCGCACTCGGCACGCTGATCCTCGACGAGGCGCTGACCTGGCCGATCCTGGTCGGCGGCGGGATCGTCGTGGCGGGGGTGGGCGTGATCGTCAGCACCGAGCGCCGGAAGTAGCCGGGCGGCGGAGGGCAGCGGCGGCGCTCAGCCGCGGGCGGCTCGGTCGTACAGGGCCTTGGCCCGCTCGTCGTAGAGCGCGGCCGTGGAGTCCACGTCCGTGTCCCCGCCGCTCAGTACGCCGATCAGCCGGCCCGGCTGCCCCGTGCCGCCCCGGTCGGCGATCCAGGGGCTTCCGCTGGTGCCCGTCCAGAAGCCCGAGCAGCTGATGTGGAGCATGTCGGGGTCGTCCAGGTCGTGGCCGGTCTGCGTCGTGCAGGAGACCGGCTTGTTCTGCGGGTTGTGTTCGGACTCGGGGTAGCCGACCACGGTCACCTCCCGCTCGTAGCCGGAGGTCCAGTCGGGTTTCGGCGCCTCGCCCCGCCCGACCCGCTGCTGGACGCTGCGCCCGTCCTCGTCCCGCTCGACGGTGAGGAAGGCGAAGTCGGCGGTGTCCTCGCCCCACTTCGTCCAGCGTTCGTCGACGTGGATCGAGCGGACCTTCCAGACGCCGAGGGGATGGGTGCCCGCCCCCTCGCCGGAGAAGGCGGGCGCGAAGGCCAGCTCGCCGATGGCGAGGCCGTCGTGCGCGACCTCGCCCGGCTGTCCGGCCTCGCCCGCCGGGGCCACGCAGTGCGCGGCGGTGGCGACGACGTTGCCCCGGGGGCTGTCGACCACGCTCGCCGTGCACCAGTGCTCCCCGTTGGCCATGAGCACGCCGACGGTGGGGAAGGGGTGCACCGGCCGGTCGCCGGGTGCTTCGAGGAACGCGACGGCGCACATCGCCGCGAGCCCGGCGGCGGCCGCCGCCGACGCCCCCTTCACCACCGGGCTCATCGCACGGCGGGGTCGAGTATCGGTGCCTGCATCACCTTGCTGATCCACTCCAGCGAGCCCTCCCTCATGCCGCGTACGTACGACTTTCCGTTGTGCTCACCATCCTGGATCACCTGGAGCCGGGTGTGCACGGGGCCCTTCCCGTACTGCTTCATGAACTTCTCGGCCAGGTCCCGGCCGTCCTCCTTGGTGCCGATCTGGAAGTTGACGTAGACGTCCGGCCCGCCCGCCTTGATCAGCTTCTCGGCGAGCTTTTCGGGGTTGTTCTCGTCCATGGCCTGCCGATTCCCGTTCCACAGGGGGGAGTCCGGGACGATGTCGGGCCCGCTGGCGATGACCGCCTTGAAGCGGTCGGGGTACTTCAGGACGTGCTTCAAGGCACCGAATCCGCCGGACGAGGAGCCCATGAAGCCCCAGCCGTCGCGGGAGGTGAAGGTGCGGAAATTGGCCTTCACGAAATCCGGGATGTCATCGGCCATCCAGGTGCCCATCTTGGGCCGGCCGGGGATGTCGGACCCGTCGAAGTGGTGCTTGGTGTCGGCGTTGATCACCGGCATGACGAGGATGAAGGGCAGGCTGGTGCCGGCCTGGACCCCGTCGATCACGGCCTGCTGGAGGCCGAGGCCGGGACCCGTCCCCCAGTAGTTCGTCGGGTAGCCGCGACCGCCGGGCAGGGAGATCAGGACCGGGAAGCCGCTCTTGGCGTACCTCGGGTCGTCGTACTCCTTCGGCACCCACACCCACACGTCACCGGTGAAGCCGGACTTCTTCCCGGTCACGGTGGTCTTGCCGATCTGCGTGCCGTCGGGGAGCCTGCTGGTCCGCTCGAAGACCGCCTTCGGGCCGGCGGGCATCAGCATCCCGGGCCGGATGTCCTCGACCGCCGCCGACTCCTGGATCTTCCCGAAGGACACGGGATCCCCGATGTCCGAGAAGAGCCCGTACTTGTACGCCGCCGCGCCGCCCCCGGCGGTGAGGGCGAGCGTGAGGACGCCGCCGATCAGAATCAGCCGCGTGCGCCGAGGACGGCCGCTGCCCTGGGTCGTGGGGCTGCCGTCGCCTTGCTGGTCATACTGCACGGTCTTGTTCCCGCTCCTTCTCCGGCGCCCTGGGCGAGCGCGGGTCGGACCGATAGGTCCCCCTTACATCCCTGACAGAGGTGTCAACGACCGGATGGGTTGCCTGGGACCGCGGGGACGTGGCGGACGCCACGTGGGAGCCGTGCCGGTCAGCCGGCTTCGGGCTTCGGGGCCTTCAGCACCTTGCTGACCTCCTGGAGGGCGCTCTCCCTCATGCCCCGGACGTAGTCCCAGCCGTTGTGGTCTCCCCCCTTGATCTCGTGGATGGTGACCGTGACGGGACCCTTGCCGTACTGCTGGCGGAACTTCTCCAGGAGGGCCCGGCCGCCTTCCTTGGTGCCGTACTGGAAGGCGACGTGCACCGCGGGGCCCTTGGCGTCGATCAGCTTCTGCGCGAGCTTCTCGGGGTTGTTGGCGTCCATCTCCGCCTGGTGGCCCTTCCACAGGGGCGAGTCGGGAACGAGCTCGCCGCCGTTGGCGATCACGGCCTTGAACTTGTCCGGGTGCTGCATGACCTGCTTGAGGCCGACGAAGGCCCCGGAGGAGTTGCCCATGAAGGCCCAGCCGTCGCGGGACTTGTACGTACGGAAATTGGCGCGGGTGAAGTCCGGCACGTCCTCGGCGATCCAGGTGCCCATCTTGGGCCGGCCGGGGATGTCGGCGCCGTCGTAGTAGTACTTGGCGTCCGGGTTGAGCACCGGCATGATCACGATGAAGGGCAGGCTCGTACCGGCCTTGACCCCCTCGCTGACGGCCTTCTGGAGGCCCAGGCTGCGGTCGGCCCAGTAGTTGGTCGGGAAGCCGTTGCCGCCGGGGAGCGCGATGAGGACCGGGAAGGCGCTCTTGGCGTACTTCGGGTCGTCGTACTCCTTGGGCGCCCAGACCCAGACGTCGCCCTCGAAGCCGGACTTGGCGCCCGCGAGGCGGGTTTTGGCGATGATCGTGCCGTCGTCGAGCTTGGCGGTCTGCTTGAATTCGGCCTTCGGGCCGGCGGGCAGGAGCACGTCCGGGTCACCGGTCGGCTCGGGCGGGCTCGCGGAGGCGGCCGGGGAGGTGCCCGGGGAGGCCTTCCCGCCACCGGCGCTCCCGGCGCTTCCCGCGGGCGGGGTGTTCTTGCCGAAGCTGACGGCCTCGCCGTTGCCGGAGAGCCACTCGTACTTCCACGCGGCGAAACCACCGCCGCCGAGGAGCAGTGCGCAGGCGACGCCCGCGCTGATCCATATCGCGCGCCGCGACCGCTTGGGCGTGCGCTCGGGGTCGCGGCTGGACGGCTGCTGCGGGGACTGGTGCACGAACTTCGCTCCGAACGGTCATGACTGCCCCGGGCGGGACAGAACGCTGGACATCTCCATAGTCCTGAGGGGCGAAAGCCCCCGGAGAGTTCCGATTGCCTGCGAAAACTTGGCTGAACGCAATGTCTCCGGGGGGTCACCTGAGGGTGTCGAGCACCTCGGCACACCGCCCCAGCAGCTCGATGAGCCGCTCCCGCTCCTCTGCGGAGAAGGCGGCGGCGAGGGCGCGTTCCACCCGTACCGCCCCGGTGTCCGCCTGCTCCATCACGGCGCGACCCTCGGGCGTGAGGCGGGTCTCCAGCACGTTGCGGTGCCACTCGTGCGGCGTGCGCTCGATGAGCCCGCGGTCCTGGAGGTTCTTCAGCACGGTGTTCATGGTCGGCGGCGTGACCCCGCAGAGCCGGGAGAGGGCGGCGGCGGAGATGCCCGGCTTCTGCGCGAGCCACAGCAGGGCCGCGTACTGCGGAACCGTTACTGCGGCCGGCTTGAGCGCGGTGTTCTTCGCCGCGAGGAGCGCCTGCTCGGCGCGCTTGATGTGCGAGCCGATGCGCTCCTCGGCGGGCATGGAGGTCATTGCGGCATCCTACGACCCTTGCCAATCATTAGAGCCCTAACTACTCTTCGGATTCACCTGATCGAAAGAGGTCACCCATGTCAATGTGGTCGAAGGCCGTACGGGTTTCCCTGCTGGCCGCCGCACTCACCCTCTCAGCCACCCCCGCCCAGGCCGCCCAGGCCGCCCAGGCCCGCGTCTCGACGGCGTTCACGCTCCCCGGCGCGAAGGTCTACCCGGAGGGCATAGCCACCGACGCCGCCACGGGCACGGTCTACGTCGGCTCGTACGCGGACGGCACGGTCTACCGCGCCCGCCCGGGCGCCCGCAGCGCCGAGGTGTTCCTGCCCGCCGACGCCGACGGCCGCGACACGGCGAACGGCCTGCGCGTCGACCGCCAGGGCCGCCTGTGGGTCACCGACTCCACCACCGGCGTCGCCGTGTACGACACCCGGACCGGCTCCCGCCTGGCCCACTTCGAGGTCACCGGCAGCGCGCCGTACTTCGTCAACGACCTCGCGATCACCCCCGACGGCACGGCGTACCTGACGGACAGCGTGCGCGGAGTGGTCTACCGCGTGACCCCCGCCCAACTGGCCACCGGCAGCGGCCCGCTGCTCCCGGCCTACGACCTGACGCCCTCGCTGCGCCCCCGGCCGGCGGGGTCCTCCTTCAGCCTCAACGGCATCGCCTCGGACCCGGCCGGCCGCTACCTCCTCACCGTCGACATGCCGACGGGCGACCTCTTCCGCGTCGACCTGCGCGGCGGCGCCGTCAGCCGTGTCGCCCTCACCGGCGGCGACCTGAAGGCCGCCGACGGCCTGGACCTCACCCCGGGCGGCACCCTGCGCGTGGCCCACAACACCTCGAACACCCTGACCCGCTGGCACGTGTCCGCCGACGGCACCCGCGCCCGCCTGACCCGTACCCTCACCGACACCTCCCTCCAGATCCCCACCACCTTGGCCCACACGCCCGGCCGCACCCTGGTGGTCCGGTCCCAGTTCGACAAGGACGGCCCCCTGACCCCTTCCACGGGCAGCCCGACGACCTTCACGATCGCCTCGGTCCGCGGCCTGTGACCTGCGGTCCTGCGGTCCTGCGGTCCTGCGTCAAGGGGCGATGTTGTGGTTCAGACGGAACAGGTTCGTGGGGTCGTACCGCCGCTTGACCGCCCTCAACCGGTCGTAGTTCTGCCGGTAGTTGGCCCCGACCCGGTCCTGGTCGTCCTGGTCCATGAAGTTGACGTACGCGCCCTCCATCGAGTGCGGCCGCAGCGCGTCGGCGAAACGGCGCACCCAGTCCCTGCTCGCCTCGCACTCGCCGCGCGTGGTGAGCGTGGGATTGAGGGCGGTCGAGAAGTCGGCGTCGCGGTAGGCGAACGCCGTCGCCTCCGGTGCCACCCGGTGGCAGGCGCCGTCGATGGGGAACACCACGGTCGCGCTCTGGATCGACGGGGTCGTGGCGCCGTACTCCATGTACGCGTCGACGGCCCCGTCCGGCAGCCCCTTGCTGAACGTGCCCTTCCAGTACTGGAAGAGCCCCGGGGGGAGCAGCTCGTCGAAGAGGGTGTTGATCACGGGGTACGGCATGCGTCCCACGTGCTGCCCGACGATCGGGCCCAGACGCGCGAGGCGGGCGCGGATCTCGTCGTCCTGCTCCTCGGGCCCGCTCCAGCAGGCCAGGACACCGCACAGGGGCCGGCCGTGCCACCGCTCGGGCAGGAAGGGGACCGGCGGCCCGAGTCCTACGACGAGAAGGGCGCCGAGTCGTTCGTCGGACTCGGCGATGAGTTCCCGGTATCGCCGCAGTACGTCGCCGTCCAGCGGGTAGAACGTCGGGCCGCCCAGGATGTCGGCCACCGGGTGCAGCCGGTAGGTGAAGGACGTGACGACTCCGAAGTTGCCGCCTCCGCCGCGCACCGCCCAGAAGAGGTCGGCGTTCTCGCCAGGCTGCTCCTCCCCGCAGGTCACGAAGGATCCGTCGGCCGTGACGACATCGGCCGAGAGGAGGTTGTCGCAGGCCAGCCCGCAGCGCCGGGCCAGATGCCCCATGCCGCCGCCGGTGGTCAGCCCGCCGATGCCGGTGGTCGACACCACTCCCCCGGTGGTGGCCAGGCCGAAGGCGTGCGTGGCGTGGTTGAAACCGGCCCACGTGCAGCCGCCCTCGGCCCGGGCCGTGCGGGTCGCGGGGTCGACCCGGATGCCGCGCATCCCCGAGAGGTCGAGTACGACGCCGCCGTCGCAGGTGCCGTAGCCGCAGACGCTGTGGCTGCCGCCGCGCACCGCCAGGAGCAGGTCCCGCTCCCGGGCGAAGTTCACGGTGGCGATGACGTCGCCCGCGTCGGCGGCCCGGACGACGACCGCGGGCCTCTTGTCGTGCATCGCGTTGTAGACCCTGCGCGCCTCGTCGTAGGCGGGCTCGCCGGGCTGGACGATGTCGCCGTGCACGGCTGCGCGCAGCTGCTCCGTGAGGGAGCCGTCCAGGGCTGGTGCGAAGGTGCTCACGGCCGCCACCGCCTTCCCGTCGTGTGAGGTTCGAGTTCAGCTCCGTATCTCTGTTGTAGGCGCGCGAGCGAACGGCGCTCATCGCCGGAACCGCCCATCGCGCCGGACGGGCGGCTGGGCAGAACGGCCCATGCGCGCTGTCACATCAGGCCGTGCGTGTACGCGTACGCCGTGGCGGCGGCCCGCGAGGACACGTCGGTCTTGGCGAAGATGTTGTTCAGGTGCCGGGCGACGGTGTGCTCGCTGATGGTGAGTTCGGCGGCGATGGCCCGGTTGGTCCTTCCGGCGGCGACCAGGCGGAGCACGTCGACTTCTCGTGCGGTGAGCGCGCCCGGAAGCCGGAGCAGGGCCGCCGCCCTGCGCGCGTCGGGCACCGCGCCCAGTGCCTCGAAGGCCGTGTGGGCGGCCCGCAGCTCCAGCCGCGCGCTCTCCTCGTCCCCGGCGGCCCTGTCCGCGGCGGCCAGGGTCATCCGGACCTGCGCGGCCTCGTACGGGACCCCGAGTTCGAGCCACAGCGCCAGCGCCCGGTGCAGCAGCGGCAGCGCGCGCCGCAGGTCGCGATCGGCGAAGGCGACGGCGCCGCCCGCCCACGCCGCGGTCGCGTGGAGCGGGGTGCGCTCGGACTGCCTCCGCCGCTGCCACGCGCGCGCCATCGCCGCCAGCTCGTCCGCCGCCGTACGGGCCTCGTCGAGCCGTCCCAGGGCGAGGGAGATCTCCACCTGGGCCGCGAACAGTCGACTCCGGCCGACGCTTCCCGGCCCCTGCCCGCCGCCTTCCGCCGTCGCCGCCAGGGCGACGCGCAGAGCGGCTTGCGAGGCGTCGGCCTTGCCCTGGGCGAGAAGCAGCAGAGCGAGGCCCGGCTGCGGGTCCCGGCCCAGTTCGTGAGCACGGGCGTACGAGGCCTCGGCGCCCCCCGGATCACCGCGCCGACGCTCGATCTCGCCCACCAGGTACACCGCCTCCGCGGCGATCCGCGCCTCGTACGGCAGCAACTCCTCGCAGGTCAGGGCCGCCTCGGTGACGGCCTGCGGCCAGAAGCCGCGCAGCTCCAGCACCTCCACCCGGTGTACGCGGCACAGCCCGCGGAAGTTGTTCTCCGCGGGCATGGTGGCGCACCAGGCCATGGCCGCGTCGGTCCATTCGGCGGCGCGTGAGAGGTCGGCGGAGGCCATGCACCGCTGAAGGCCGAGGCAGTAGATCCAGCCGGTGAAGAACGCGCTCAGCTCGCCCGCCGTGGCCGCGCACATCGCCTCGTCGAGCAGCCCGAGCCCCTCGGCGACCCGGCCCTCGGCCATCAGCACGCCCGCCTGGGCCTGCGTGCTCATGGCGAGGAGATCGGCGCTGCCGCAGCGTCGCGCGGTGTCCGCCATCCGGCGGGCGTGGTCCATGGCTTCGCCGAAGGCGCCGCGTGCCTGCGCCTCCTCCGCGTCGACCCAGGCGAGGTAGCACTGCTCGACGCATTCGGGCTCGCCGCCGAGCTGCTGCCGTGCGCGACGCAACCAGCCCGCGGACGCGGCGCCGCGTCCGGCCAGCTGGTGCTCGTAGAAGAGCATCCACGCGCAGTACCCGGCCCGCCGTGCGTCACCCCGCGCCGTGTAGCCGGCGTACGCCTTCGTCCGCGCCGCGACCGACTCGTCGACACGGCTGGTCCACCAGGCGGCGTCGGCGAGGGCGGCGAAGTCGTCGGCGTCGAGGAGGTCCGGCCCGATGCCGTGCAAGGTGTCGTAGACCTCGGCCCACGCCTCGCGCGAGACGGCCTCCCTGACCCGGTCGACGGCCGACCCGCGCCACCCACCGCTGCTCCGCTCACCCACGCACGGCTCCCTTCGCGAGCCTGCCCACCCCCACTCACCAGGATAGAAGCGCCGCCCCAGCCGGCACGGGCACGATGATGAGGCCCGGCTCAGCGATCAGTAGCGCCGCCTGTGGGTCGGGGACTATCGCTTCGTCTACACGATCGGCAACGGCGAACTGGTGATCTGGGTCGTGCGGACCGGACATCGCTCAATCGTTTACGAGACCTGATCGCCGTTGATCCCGCGTCAGAACATCGAGCGCCCATCAGCACGGAGACGGCGAAAGGGTCAGGCCTGCGACGTGCGAAAACGCCGTCCTGAAGGGTCCGTCCCAGCACGGGACAGACATCCCAAGGCCAGGGCAGTCAGTAGTGGTACCGAGCCGCAAGGATGACGATCTCCTTGTCCGTGACCAGGTAGACGAGGCGGTGCTCGTCGTCGATCCGCCGCGACCACGCCCCAGGCAGGTGGTACTTCAGCGACTCGGGCTTGCCGATCCCCGAGAAGGGGTCGCGCCTGACGTCCTCGATGAGCTTGTTGATCCGGGCGAGCACCTTGCGGTCGTTCTTGAGCCAGGACGTGTAGTCCTCCCAGCCCTGATCCTCAAAGACGAGCCTCACGCGGCACCCGCACCAGCGTCCGCCGAGTCGGGATCGATCAGTTCGCGCTCCGACACATTGATGTTGGCCAGGGCATTCTCGTACGCCTTGAGCAGCCGACGAGCGTTCGCCGGGGAGCGGAGCAGGTACGAGCCCTCGCGCAGCGCCGCGTAGTCCTCGGCCGAGACGAGCACGGCGTTGCCGTGCTTGGAGACGATCTCGATGGCCTCGTGGTTGTCGTTGACCTTCTTGATCAACGGAAAGAGAGCCTTGCGGGCTTCGCTCGCGGTTATGGACATGACCTGACCCCTTTCATCAAGTGGTACCTAATAACGTACCAGCCTTGGCACTTTCAGGCGGGGCGAGCAACTGATGGATGGTCAGCTATTCCAGCACCATCCCAGCACGGGAGAGCAAACAGGCGTTGTGTACACATGGGACACCCGGTACGCTTGGGCGCATGACACAGCCGCTACCCATAGAGTCCATCCGCGATGTCCGCGCGCACCTGGCTGAAGTCGTGGAGCGAGCCGACCGCGACGACGTGCCCACGGTTATCACTCGCCGAGGTAAGGAGGTCGCCGCCGTGGTGTCCATCGAGGTGCTGCGGAAGTACCAGGAATGGGAAGAGCGCGAGATCAACCGGATCATCGACGAGCGCATGGCCAGCCAGGCACCCGGCATCCCGATCGAGGACATCATGAGGGAGACGCTGGCGCGCGGTGAGTGAGTACCGCACCGTCTTCCGGCCGGAGGCCCAGGCCGAGCTCCG
This sequence comes from Streptomyces sp. NPDC003042, assembly GCF_053591315.1. Classification (NCBI taxonomy): domain Bacteria; kingdom Bacillati; phylum Actinomycetota; class Actinomycetes; order Kitasatosporales; family Streptomycetaceae; genus Streptomyces; species Streptomyces sp. NPDC003042. The sequence continues at coordinate 116,886 of NZ_JBSFTP010000006.1, read as the reverse complement.
GAAGATCCCCCGGGACATGGCCCTCCGCATTCTCGCCAAACTGACGGAACTGGAGAGCGACCCTCTCGGCTTCAACACCACCGCACTCGTGTCCGAGCCGGAGCGCCGCCGCCTGCGAGTCGGGGACTACCGGGTCGTCTACACCATCGACAACGGAGAACTGGTGGTGTGGGTCGTGCACGTCGGACATCGCTCCACGGTTTACGACACCTGACCTCGCTGACCTCACGTCAGAATATCCAGCACCCATCCAGCACGGGCATGACGAAGGGGTCGGCTCCCGGAGGAGGCGGGCCCTTCTGACCTACATGTTTGCCGAGTGAGCGACGTGGTGTTGATTCACCCGCTCAGACGTTGAAGCGGAACGTGCACTACAAAGCTCCCACCTGCGGAAACACCGTTCTGGGGCGCTCAAGTCAGCACAGAATCAGCACCCTGGCGCGTGTTCCTCGTCCACCGACGGAGGCCGAACCTCCAGGATCGTCGCCGTCCCGCCGGCCACCGCGGTCTCGTGCAGCGTGATCCGGTCGCCCGGGGCGAGGTGCCTCCACCGCGCCGCGGTCAGGGGCAGGAGCCGCACCGGAGCCCGAGCGCCGGGCGCGAGGTCACCAGCGAACTCGACCCACAGCCGAGCGATGTCCAGTTCACTCGCTCCGTCGTCCCTCCGGTTGCCGATGTCCCACATCGGCCGCAGCACCCCTGCTCCAGGAATCGACGTACGCCGGAACGTCTCACCAGCCGGTCGGAGCACGAGTTCGGCCCGGATGACGCCCACTCGCGCCTCGACCCCCCGCCACCGGCACCACTCCCGGCTCCGTTCGAGCCCCAGCATCCCGGCCGCACGCTCCAGCTCCTCCCAGAAACCCGACGGCGCCGACCACTCGTCACCCAGCTCTTCCAGCAGGTCGAGCGCGACCTCCCACTCGTCGTGCGCGAGGTACTCCCAGACATCGGACACCGTGACGTCCTTCTCGGTGGCTGCCCCTTCGGGCACCAGCAGCGAGGCGGCCTCAAGTATCCCGACGACATCCATGCGCCGATTATGGATCAGCAGCACAACGCCCCCTCTTGGCGGCCGCAATCGCTAGGGTTGGCTCATGACCGCACTGCCCGACTGGATGCGCCCGCCGCGCGCGGAAGGCTGGTTCGCGGAGGACCTCGACCGCCTCCCCGAGGCACCCCGCCACACCGAGCTGATCGATGGAGCCCTCGTCTTCATGGTGTCGCCCCAGAGGTGGTGGCACGGCCACCTCGTCACCATGCTCACCGTCGCACTCATGGAGCAGGTTCCCGCCGACACCAGAGTCGGCCGCGAGATGACCATCAAGCTCGACCCGCGCAACCGTCCCGAACCGGACCTGCTGGTGACGACGGCCGATTTCGACGGCGACCGTACCTGGTTCGCACCGGAGGACGTCCAGCTCGTCATCGAGGTCGTCTCCCCGGAGTCCGCCCATCGCGATCGCACAGTAAAACTCCGCAAGTACGCAGAGGCCGGCATCCCGCACTACTGGTGCATCGAGGACGAGGACGGGGCACCCGTCGTCCACGTCTACGAGCTCGACGAACCCACTGGCGCATACGCGCCCGCCGGGATCTTCCGGGGCACCCTCCAGCGCCCGGTGCCCTTCGAGGTCACCCTGGACCTCGACAAGCTCACGCCGCCCCGAAGCAGCTGAAAAGTCAGCACCAAGTCAGCACGGGAATGCAGAAGGGGTCGGACCCTGACGGGTCCGACCCCTTCTGACCTGCACGTTTGACGAAACCAACTAACATGCAGTAACGAGACAACTACACATTGAAGCGGAACTCCACCACGTCGCCGTCCTGCATGACGTAGTCCTTGCCCTCCATGCGGGCCTTGCCCTTCGCGCGGGCTTCGGCGACCGAGCCGCAGGCGACCAGGTCCGCGAAGGAGATGACCTCGGCCTTGATGAAGCCGCGCTGGAAGTCGGTGTGGATGACGCCGGCCGCCTCGGGGGCCGTGGCGCCCTTCTTGATGGTCCAGGCGCGGGTTTCCTTCGGGCCGGCCGTCAGGTACGTCTGGAGGCCGAGGGTGGTGAAGCCGACGCGGCCGAGGGTGGCGAGGCCGGGCTCCTCCTGGCCGACCGACTGGAGGAGTTCGAGGGCTTCCTCGTCGTCCAGCTCCGACAGGTCCTGCTCCAGCTTCGCGTTCAGGAAGATGGCCTCGGCGGGGGCGACCAGGGCGGACTGCTCCGCCTTGAAGGCGTCGTCCGTCAGCTCGTCCTCGTCCACGTTGAAGACGTAGAGGAACGGCTTCGTGGTGAGCAGGTGGAGTTCGTGGAGGAGGTCGCCCTGCTCCGTGCCCTTGGTGATGCCGTGCGAGAAGAGGGTGTCGCCCGCTTCGAGGAGCTTCTGCGCCTTCTCGACCGCCGCCAGGACGGCGACCTTGTCCTTCTGGAGGCGGGCCTCCTTCGTCAGGCGCGGCACCGCCTTCTCGATGGACTGGAGGTCGGCGAGGATCAGCTCGGTGTTGATCGTCTCGATGTCGTCCTTGGGCGAGACCTTGCCGTCGACGTGGACGACGTTCTCGTCCTTGAAGGCGCGGATGACCTGGCAGATGGCGTCGGACTCGCGGATGTTGGCGAGGAACTTGTTGCCGAGGCCCTCACCCTCCGACGCGCCGCGCACGATGCCCGCGATGTCGACGAAGTCGACCGTCGCCGGGAGGATCTTCTGCGAGTTGAAGATGCCCGCCAGGACGGCCAGGCGCGGGTCGGGGACGCCGACGACGCCGACGTTCGGCTCGATGGTGGCGAACGGGTAGTTGGCCGCCAGCACGTCGTTCTTGGTCAGGGCGTTGAACAGGGTCGACTTGCCGACATTCGGCAGGCCGACGATTCCGATCGTGAGCGACACGTTGGCGACTTCCCGTAGCTGGAGGGGCGGCGGCCCGGAGGTGGGCCATCGGACAGTTTACTTTCCGTTGAGTGGCGGTGGATGTACGCGTGTCCAGGCGCCCCTACGGGAGGGTCCCCGCCTAGTTTGGTGGGGTGGAGCAATACAGGATGCGTTCGGCAGGTCACCCTCAGGCGCTACGGCGCCAGGTCACGGGCGGGGGCGGCGGCGTACCCGCACAGGGGCGGCGGCCGCGGCCGCGCCCCCGACCCCCGCTGGCCCGCCGGATGCCCCGCCCGCGGCTGACCGGGCTCGGCGGCGGACTGTTCGCCTGCGCCGCGATGCTGCTGGTCGCCGGGATCTGCTGGCTGCTCTTCGGCTCCTCCCTCTTCGCGTACGGGCTGCTCTTCCTGCCCGTCGCCGCCGCGACCGCCCTGTGGGTGCGCCCCGCCGACCTGGTCACCGCGCCGGTCTCCGCACCCATCGCCTTCGCCGCCGGGGTGTGGCCGGTGTCCGGCGGCTCCGGCGGCTTCGGCGGTGAGCTCATGGGGGTCGTGTCCGCGCTCTCCCTGCACGCCGGCTGGCTGTACGCGGGCACCGTGATCGCCGCGCTGATCGCCCTCGTACGCAAGGCCGCGCTGATCGGCAGGCGCCGGCTGCCCCCGCGACGGACGGCGGCCTGACCAGGGCCGAGCAGGGCCAGCCGGGCCTGAGCAGGGCCAGCCGGGCCTAACCCCGGTTCCCCCGCGCCGCCATCGCCGCGCCCACGATCCCGGCGCCGTTCTCCAGCTCCGCCGGGACGATCTCCGCGCGGACGCCCTCGATCAGCGGCAGGAACCTCTCCGGCTTGCGGCTGACGCCGCCGCCGATGATGAACAGGTCCGGGGAGAAGAGCATCTCCACGTGCGCGAGGTACTTCTGCAGGCGGCGCGCCCAGCGCTCCCAGCTGAGGTCGCCGTCCTCCTTGGCCTTCACCGACGCCCGCGTCTCCGCGTCGTGGCCCTTCAGCTCCAGATGGCCCAGCTCCGTGTTGGGGACCAGCCGCCCGTCCGTGAACAGGGCGCTGCCGATGCCGGTGCCGAGCGTGAGCAGGATGACCGTGCCGCCGTGCCCGCGCCCCGCGCCGTACGTCATTTCCGCGATCCCCGCGGCGTCCGCGTCGTTGAGGACCGTGACCGGCCTGCCGTCCAGCCGGGCGGAGAGCAGCGCCGCGGCGTCGAGGCCCACCCAGCCCCGGTCGACGTTGGCGGCCGTGCGCGTGATGCCGTTGGTGACCACGCCCGGGAAGGTGACCCCGACCGGCCCCGACCAGGAGAAGGCGCTGACGACCTCCGCGACGCGGTCGGCCACCCCCTCGGGGGTGGCCGGCTGCGGTGTCAGTACTTTGTGTCGCTCCTGGGCCAGTTCGCCACGGTCCAGGTCCACGGGTGCGCCCTTGATCCCGGAACCGCCGATGTCCACGCCGAAGATCTGCATGGACATACGGTACGAAACGAGTTACTTGTCGGCGACCAGTTCGGCGGCTTCCGCACGCAGGTCGCGGCGCAGCTCCTTCGGCAGCGAGAAGATGATCGACTCCTCGGCGGTCTTGACCAGCTCGACGTCCGCGTAACCGCGTACCGCCAGCCACTCCAGGACCTCCTCGACCAGCACCTCCGGCACCGAGGCACCCGAGGTCAGGCCGACCGTGGTGACGCCCTCCAGCCAGGCCTCGTCGATCTCGCTCGCGAAGTCGACGAGGTACGCGGCGCGCGCGCCGGCGTCCAGAGCGACCTCGACCAGCCGGATGGAGTTCGAGGAGTTCTTCGACCCGACGACGATGACCAGGTCGGAGTCCGCGCCCATCACCTTGACCGCGGCCTGGCGGTTGGAGGTGGCGTAGCAGATGTCGTCGCTCGGCGGCGAGACCAGCAGCGGGAACTTGGTCTTCAGCGCGTCGACCGTCTCCATCGTCTCGTCGACCGAGAGGGTGGTCTGCGACAGCCAGACGACCTTCGACTCGTCGCGCACCTCGACGTTGGCGACGTCGTCCGGACCGTCCACGATGGTGATGTGGTCCGGTGCCTCGCCGGAGGTGCCGATGACCTCCTCGTGGCCCTCGTGGCCGATGAGGAGGATGTCGAAGTCCTCGTTCGCGTACCGGATCGCTTCCTTGTGCACCTTGGTGACCAGCGGGCAGGTCGCGTCGATCGTCGCGAGCTTGCCGCGCGCCGCCTCCTCGTGGACCACCGGCGCCACGCCGTGCGCGGAGAACATCACGATGGAGCCCTCCGGCACCTCCTCCGTCCGCTCGACGAAGATCGCGCCCTTCTTCTCCAGCGTCTGGACGACGTACTTGTTGTGCACGATCTCGTGGCGGACGTAGACCGGCGCGCCGTACTGCTCGAGGGCCTTCTCGACAGCGATCACGGCTCGGTCCACGCCCGCGCAGTAGCCGCGGGGGGCGGCGAGCAGGACGCGGCGGGATGCGGGAGCAGGGGCGGGAGCAGTCATGGGCTCCATCGTACGGGGGTCTCCAGGAGGCCGGACGTCGCCCGTTCGGCAGAAACTTGGTCGAATGTCCGTCCCGGCGATCCCCCGGAGGAACGATGGCGTCCGCCACGGATTCCCCTACGGCCGCGCCCCCGGCACTGCGGCGCACCCTCGGCTTCCGGGACCTGGTCGTCTACGGTCTCCTCTTCATCGCGCCCATGGCCCCGGTCGGAGTCTTCGGCACCCTCGACGCGAAGTCGCACGGCGCGGTCGCCCTCGTCTACCTCGTCGCGACCGTCGCGATGGCCTTCACGGCCTTCTCGTACGCGCAGATGGTGCGGGTGGCCCCGCAGGCCGGCTCGGTGTTCACCTATGCCCGCAAGGGGCTGGGCGAGGGGCCGGGGCTGATCGCCGGGTGGATGGCGATGCTCGACTACCTGCTGATCCCGGCGGTGGCGTACCTGTTCTCCGGGATCGCGATGAACGCCCTGGTGCCGGAGGTCTCGCGGTGGGTGTGGACGGCGCTGGCCGTCGTGGTCACCACCGCGCTGAACCTGTGGGGCGTACGGGCCGCCGCGCGCGTGGGCTTCGCCGTGCTGGCCATGGAGATCCTGGTCCTGCTGGTCTTCCTGACCGCCGCCGTGGCCGTCCTGCTGCGGGGCGGGGCCCAGCGGGGCTGGCTCTCGCCGCTGACCGGCGACGGCTCGCTCAGCTTCTCGACGGCCGCCGTGCTGGGCGCGGTGTCGGTCGCGGTCCTGTCGTACCTGGGCTTCGACGCCATCGCCTCCTTCGCCGAGGAGGTGACGGGCGGCAGCGCGAAGGTGGCCCGCGCGGTGCTGTTCTGCCTGGCGCTGGCGGGGGTGCTGTTCATCGCCCAGACCTACCTGGTGGCGCTGCTGACCCCGGTCTCCTCGGCGGAGCTGGCGGCGGACCCGGCGCTGCGGGGTCCCGCCTTCTACACCTCCGTCGAGGCGTCGGTGGGGCCCTGGCTGCACGACCTGGTGGCGGTGAGCAAGGCGATCGGGGCGGCCTTCGCGGCGCTGGCCGGGCAGGCCGCGGCCGGACGGCTGGTGTTCGCGATGGCCCGGGAGCGGCGTTTGCCGCGGGCGCTCGCGCGCACCTCGGACGGCACGCCGCGGCCCGCGCTGCTGGTGGCGGCCGCCATCACGCTGATCGCGGCGGTGTGGGCGGCCCGGCGCGACGACGGGCTGGACCACCTGGTCTCGGTCGTGGACGTCGGTGCGCTGGTGGCCTTCACGCTGCTGCACGCCTCGGTGGTCGGCTGGTTCGTGGTCAGGCGGGAAGGGGGCGTCCCGGTGTGGTGGAAGCACCTGCTGGTCCCGGTGCTGGGGGCCGCGGTGACCGTCGCCGTGATCGTGGAAGCTTCGTGGACGGCTCAGGTGGTGGGCGCGGTGTGGCTGGTGGTGGGACTGGGCGTGCTGTTCGCCCAGCGCGGGCGGCGCGGCGGGGGCAACGGCCCCGGCGGCGGCCCGGACGGGAGCCCGGACGCCGGCGCGGACGGTGGCCCGGACCGCCGGTCGGGCGCCGACACCGGCGCCGCGGCCTGAGACGCTGTCAGCCCGGCCGGTTAGCCTGCGTGCATGGGTCTCAATACGTCCGCGGACGCGCCGCTGCCGGTCGGCCAGGTCTCCCGGCTCATCGGGGGCTGGATCGAGCGGCTCGGCCAGGTGTGGGTGGAAGGGCAGATCACGCAGCTCTCCCGGCGGCCGGGGGCGGGGGTGGTCTTCCTGACGCTGCGCGACCCTTCGCACGACATCTCCGTCAGCGTGACCTGCTTCCGCCAGGTCTTCGAGGAGGTCGCGGACGTGGTGTCGGAGGGCGCGCGGGTCGTCGTACTGGCCAAGCCGGAGTGGTACGCGCCGCGCGGGCAGCTGTCCCTGCGGGTCACGGAGATCCGGCCGGTCGGCATCGGCGAGCTGCTGGCCCGGCTGGAGCGGCTCAAGCGGTCCCTGGCCTCCGAGGGGCTGTTCGCGCTGGACCGCAAGAAGCCGCTGCCCTTCCTGCCGCAGCTGATCGGGCTGGTGGTGGGGCGGGCCTCGGCGGCCGAGCGCGACGTACTGGAGAACGCCCGGCGCCGCTGGCCGGCGGTCCGCTTCGAGGTGCGCAACGTCGCCGTCCAGGGGATACACGCCGTGCCGCAGGTGATCCAGGCGGTCAAGGAGCTGGATGCCCTCGACGAGGTCGACGTGATCATCGTGGCGCGCGGCGGCGGCAGCGTGGAGGACCTGCTGCCCTTCTCCGACGAGGAGGTCGTACGGACGGTCGCGGCCGCCCGTACTCCGGTGGTCTCGGCGATCGGGCACGAGCCGGACTCCCCGCTGCTGGACCTGGTCGCTGACCTGCGGGCCTCCACGCCCACGGACGCGGCGAAGAAGGTCGTCCCGGACGTCGGCGAGGAGCTGGAGCGGGTGAGCCAGTTGCAGGGCCGGGGGCTGCGGGCACTGCGCGGGATGCTCGACCGGGAGGAGCGGGGGCTCGCGCACGCCCTCGCGCGGCCGGTGTTCGTCCATCCCCAGCGGATGGTGGAGACGAGAGAGGCCGAGCTGGACGCACTGCTGGCGCGCAGCCGGCGCACGCTCGGGCACCTCCTGGACCGGGCGGACTCGGAGCTGACGCACACCCGCGCCCGGGTGCTGGCGCTGTCCCCCGCGGCGACGCTGGAGCGCGGGTACGCGGTGCTCCAGCGGGCCGACGGGCACGTGGTGCGGGCGCCGGAGGAGGTCGCGCCGGGTGATGTGCTGCGGGCGCGCGTGGCGGCGGGCACGTTCTCCGTGGAGGTCGCCGAGGCCGCCGCTGTCGCCGAGGTCGCCGCCGAGTGAACCGGACGAAGGTGACACACTCCGGCAGCACATTCGATGGAGACGACGTTCAAGGTGAGGATGGGGAATGACTGAAACCGATACGGCGCTGGGGTACGAGCAGGCCCGCGACGAACTCGTCGAGGTCGTGCGCAAGCTGGAAGCCGGTGGAACCTCGCTGGAGGAGTCGCTCGCGCTCTGGGAGCGCGGCGAGGAGCTGGCGAAGGTGTGCCGGCACTGGCTGGAGGGGGCCCGCGCCCGGCTGGATTCGGCGCTGGCCGCCCGGGACGCGGCGGCCGGCGAGGGCGAGGGCGGCCGCGGGGAGTGATCCGGCTCACCCGCTCACCAGTTTAGTTGAAATTTCATCTACTTTCGTTCTAGAGTCGGAGACGTCGCGCTTCACCTCCGTACAGAAGAAGGCTTTCCGATGTCTCTCGTTCTCGACGCCGCCGCTCAGGACCTGCTGTTCCGCGAGGCCCGCACCGCCAACACGTTCTCCGACGAGCCGGTGACCGACGAGCAGGTCCAGGCCATCTACGACCTGGTGAAGTTCGGCCCCACCGCCTTCAACCAGACGCCGCTGCGCATCACCCTGGTCCGCTCCCCCGAGGCCCGCGAGCGCCTCGTGAAGCACTTGGCCGAGGGCAACCAGGCCAAGACCGCCGCCGCCCCGCTGGTCGCGATCCTGTCCGCGGACAACGAGTTCCACGAGGAGCTCCCGACGCTGCTGCCGCACTGGCCGCAGGTCAAGGACATGTTCTTCTCCGAGCGCCCGGTCCGCGAGCACTCCGCCCTGGTCAACGCCGCGCTCCAGGCCGCCTACTTCATCGTCGGTGTCCGCGCCGCCGGCCTGGCCGCCGGCCCGATGACCGGTCTGGACTTCGCCGGCCTCCAGAAGGAGTTCCTGGACGCCGACCACACCCCGCTGATGGTCGTCAACATCGGCAAGCCGGGCGAGGACGCCTGGTTCCCGCGCTCCCCGCGCCTGGACTTCGACCAGGTCATCACCACCGTCTGAGCCCGCGCGGCCGGACACGCGAAGCACCGCCGCCCGCCCGGAACCCCGGGGCGGGCGGCGGTGTTTCGCGCTCTAGGTCTCTAGGTCTCTAGGTCTCCAGGTCTCGGCGTCTTCAGGGTGGCCAGTCAGGAGGCGGTCCTGTCTCCATGGTGATGATCTGGAAGAACCCCCAGGCCATGAACGCCACGATGCAGAGGATGAAAATGCCGGCGACGATCAGGGCGGGCTTCGAGATTCCCTTGGCGCGCACGACCGCGCCGGTGGTGTGGTTGTCGACCCGGGCGACCCGGAACGTGCCGGACTTCATCTTGCCGTGGGCCCGAACCCAGTCGCCTTCGCCGAGTGCGCCCTCGAAGGTCAGTCCGCGCATCTCGACGGGTACGAGCGCCACCCGGCGTCCCGCGTCGTCGTAACGCTCCAGACGGAAGGTCCACACCGACTCGTAATCCGACTGCCCGCGCTGCTCCGCGCGTGTCTGGAGGCCGCGGACCTGTCCCTCCACCGTCTCGCCCGGCCGCACGACCGTCCTGGGCGGCGGCTCCTCCCGGCGTGGGGGGTGGTCGGGGCGTCGGGGCACGCGGGCCGGATCCGCACTGCCGGGGAGCGGGCTCCCGCAGTCCGAACAGAACTGGGCGTCGGGCAGGGCTTGCGCCCCGCACTGCCCGCACGTTGCCCTGAGGTCACCCATGGCTGCCGCCTGCCCCGCCCGAGGCCCCCCTTGGGTCGTTTGGCCGGTTCCGCACCATTTTGTTCGCCGGGCGAGCGCCCCGCGCGGGCAGCGTCGGGGCCCGGGATCGGGGAGCCGCGGGCCTACGGCACGTCCGCGCCCTGCTTGAACTCCAGCGCCGCCGCCATCGCCGTGAGCTGCTCGAAGGACGCCGTCCCGGTCACCACCGTGACGTATCCCCGCTCCTGCCGCACGAGCGCGTCGTACTTCTCCCCGTCCCAGCGCTCCCAGGTGCGGTCGCCGACCTGCTGCGTCTGCCCGGTGGCCTTGGCCTGCTGGGTCACCTTGCCGATGTACTTGGCCGAGGTGTCGGTGGACTGCTCCACCCCCACGTACTGCCGCTGCGGATCGAGGAAGCCCAGGTGCCAGGAGGCACCGTTCTGGCGCTCGTACGTCACCGAGGTCGCTCGCCACTCCTGCGGCAGCCCCACGGGCGCCGCCACCGGATACGGCGCCGCGCGCCGGGCCGTGAGCGTCTCCACCCGGTAGTCGACCGTGCGCGTCGGATCGGCCTTCTCGTCATGTGGGACGAAGATGTAGATCCCCGCGACGACGACGCCGATCACCGCCAGCGATCGGACCATGTCCCAGACCGTCTGCTTGCCCTTCATACCTGCCACGGCACCATCGTCCCGCATGGCCGGGGGCGATCACCGCCGGGGTGGGCGTGGCGGCCCCCGCCAGGGACGCCCGGGGGCCGCAAGACGTCCGCTCAGGCCAATCCGCTGACCGATAATCCGCTCATACGTGACCCGCTCTGCTCAATTTGTCGACGTACCGATAGAGTTCCAGCACCCTCACTCCCGGCCGTCGCCGTACAGAAAGGTGCGCTCCGATGACCGAGCACAACCTGCCGCCCCAGCTCGAAGTCTCTCCCGAAGCCCCCGACCGCAACCTCGCCCTGGAACTCGTCCGGGTCACCGAGGCCGCCGCCATGGCCGCGGGCCGGTGGGTCGGGCGCGGCGACAAGATCGGCGCGGACGGTGCCGCGGTCAACGCGATGCGGACCCTGATCTCCACCGTCTCGATGAACGGCGTCGTCGTCATCGGCGAGGGGGAGAAGGACGAGGCCCCGATGCTCTTCAACGGCGAGCGCGTCGGTGACGGCACCGGTCCCGAGGTCGACATCGCCGTGGACCCGATCGACGGCACGACCCTGAACGCCAAGGGCATGCCGAACGCCATCGCCGTCCTGGCCGCCGCCGACCGCGGCACCATGTTCGACCCGTCCGCGGTCTTCTACATGGACAAGCTCGTCACCGGCCCCGAGGCCGCCGACTTCGTCGACATCAACGCCCCCGTCTCGGTCAACATCCGCCGGGTCGCCAAGGCCAAGAACATGGCCGTCGAAGACGTCACGGTGATCATCCTGGACCGTCCCCGCCACGAGGGCATCGTCAAGGAGATCCGCGAGACCGGCGCCCGGATCAAGTTCATCTCGGACGGCGACGTCGCCGGCTCGGTCATGGCGGTCCGCGAGGGCACCGGCGTGGACCTGCTCCTGGGCATCGGCGGCACCCCCGAGGGCATCATCTCGGCCTGCGCCATAAAGTGCCTCGGCGGCACGATCCAGGGCAAGCTGTGGCCGAAGGACGACGCCGAGCGCCAGCGCGCGCTGGACGCCGGTCACGACCTCGACCGCGTCCTGATGACGGACGACCTGGTGTCGGGCGAGAACGTCTTCTTCGTCGCGACCGGCATCACGGACGGCGAGCTGCTGCGCGGTGTCCACTACCGCTCGGAGACCGCGACCACGTCCTCGCTGGTCATGCGCTCGAAGTCCGGCACCATCCGGCAGATCGACTCCACCCACCGCCTGGCGAAGCTGCGCGCGTACAGCGCGATCGACTTCGACCGCGCGCAGTAGGAGACGGCCGCCGGAAGGCGGAACGGCGTGAAGGGGCGGTCCTGCGTGCGGCAGGCCGCCCCTTCACGTATGCCTCGCCCCTCACGCGTGCCACGCGCACGCGATGCTGCGACGGCAGGGCACGGCACGGCGCGCCGGCCGGGCGGACCTCAGCCCGCCGCGGCGATCGGGCCCGGCGCCCCGGCGCCCGGGAGCAGCTCGGCGGCCCGCCGCCTGCGCCGGCCCAGTACGACCCGCCGCTCGGCGGCGGTGAGTCCGCCCCAGACGCCGTAGGGCTCGGGCTGGAGCAGCGCGTGCTCCCGGCAGGCCACCATCACCGGGCAGCGGGCGCAGACGCGCTTGGCGGCCTCCTCGCGGGCGATGCGGGCCGCGGTGGGCTCCTTGGACGGCGCGAAGAAGAGCCCCGCCTCGTCCCTGCGGCACACTGCCTCCGCGTGCCACGGGCCGTCCTCTTCCCTGGCCGGCACCCGCGGCTTCGGCACGGCGGCCGGGCGCGTCTGAAGACTCTGGACGGCGGCTGCCTGCAGGGACTGATGCGGCGGAAGCGGCACGGTCTACTCCTGACGACGTGTACGCGGCGAGCGAGTGACGACGCACCAGTCCCTACCCGCTGTGCGTGTCCCTATGCACCGTGTGCCGCGGGGGGCCGGAGGTTCGTCCGAAACACGCCGTCAGCGGAACGCCGTCAGCAGCACGCCTTCGGCAGCACGCCGTCAGCCGTCGAGGCGCTTGCGGAGCTTGTGGGCCAGGTCCACCAGGCGGGCGCCGAGCTTGGGCCGGGCCTCGATGTTGCCCAGCAGGGAGAAGCCGCGCACGATCACCACCGGTGCCTGCGGATCGCTCTCGCCGCGGCTCTGGCCGCGCACCTCGAAGTTGCCGAGGACGCCACTGCCGTAGCCGCGCAGGGTGACGTTCTCCGGTACCAGGACCTCGACGTTGCCCAGGACGCAGGTCACGTTGATCTCGGTGACCTGCTGCTCGAAGACCGCCTCGGTGAGGTCGATGGTGATATCGCCCATGACGGAGACGGCCCGGGTGTGCGCGCTGGGGCGCCAGCGGCCCTTGCGGGCGGAGCTGCTGCACACGGCGACCACGTTCTCGGCGGTCCCGGGGGCGGCGGCGACGGCAGCCGGGTGCGGGGCGGCCGTCCCCGGGGCGGCCGGGAGGTCGCGTACGAGTACGTCCAGCTCCCCCACCGTCTTGAAGGCGTAGAGGGAGTCCAGGCGCTCGGAGTGCTCCTCGGCGGTCAGCCGGCCTTCGGCGAGGGCGTCGGAGAGGATCTGTGCGATCCGGTCCCGGTCGGCGTCGGAGGCGCGCAGCTCGGCGGGGGCGGCGGCCGCGGGAGCGGCAGGGGCGGCGGGGTGCTTTTCCAAGTCCACGCGGGCCAGCATAGCGAGACACGATAGATCGCGATACTGCTGGGTGAGCCTTACCTCACAGACACAGCGCGCGGAAGAGGTCCTACGCTGGTTAACCGCGCTGCCAATTGGTCGCCAGCGCCGTCTGCCGAGTGAGGAATGACTGCCGTCATGCCAGAGTTTGCGTACACCGACCTGCTGCCCCTGGGCGAGGACGCCACCCCCTACCGACTGGTGACCTCGGAGGGCGTCTCGACGTTCGAGGCCGACGGCCGTACGTTCCTCAAGGTCGAGCCCGAGGCGCTGCGCAAGCTCGCCGAAGAGGCCATCCACGACATCCAGCACTTCCTGCGCCCCGCGCACCTCGCCCAGCTGCGCCGCATCATCGACGACCCCGAGGCGAGCGCGAACGACAAGTTCGTCGCCCTCGACCTCCTGAAGAACGCGAACATCGCGGCGGCCGGCGTCCTGCCGATGTGCCAGGACACGGGCACCGCGATCGTCATGGGCAAGCGCGGCCAGAACGTCCTGACGGACGGCGGGGACGAGGCGGCCCTCTCGCGCGGCATCTACGACGCGTACACGCGGCTGAACCTGCGCTACTCGCAGATGGCCCCCCTCACCATGTGGGAGGAGAAGAACACCGGCTCGAACCTGCCCGCGCAGATCGAGCTGTACGCCACCGACGGCGGCGCGTACAAGTTCCTCTTCATGGCCAAGGGCGGCGGCTCGGCCAACAAGTCCTTCCTCTACCAGGAGACGAAGGCGGTCCTCAACGAGGCCTCCATGATGAAGTTCCTGGAGGAGAAGATCCGTTCGCTGGGTACGGCGGCCTGCCCGCCCTACCACCTGGCGATCGTGGTCGGCGGCACCTCGGCCGAGCACGCGCTCAAGACCGCCAAGTACGCCTCCGCCCACTACCTGGACGAGCTGCCGACGGAGGGCTCGGCCCTGGGCCACGGCTTCCGCGACCTCGATCTCGAACAGCAGGTCTTCGAACTGACCCAGAAGATCGGCATCGGCGCGCAGTTCGGCGGCAAGTACTTCTGCCACGACGTGCGGGTCGTGCGCCTGCCGCGCCACGGCGCCTCGCTGCCCATCGCGATCGCCGTGTCCTGCTCGGCCGACCGCCAGGCCACCGCGAAGATCACCGCCGAGGGCGTCTTCCTGGAGCAGTTGGAGACGGACCCGGCGCGCTTCCTCCCCGAGACCACGGATTCGCACCTCGACTCGTCCGCGGACGTCGTCTCCATCGACCTCAACCAGCCGATGGACGACATCCTCGCCACCCTCACCAAGCACCCGGTGAAGACCCGCCTGTCCCTGACCGGCCCGCTGGTCGTGGCGCGCGACATCGCGCACGCCAAGATCAAGGAGCGGCTGGACGCGGGCGAGGGCATGCCGCAGTACCTGAAGGACCACCCGGTCTACTACGCCGGCCCCGCGAAGACCCCCGAGGGCTACGCCTCCGGCTCCTTCGGCCCGACCACGGCCGGCCGCATGGACTCGTACGTCGAGCAGTTCCAGGCGGAGGGCGGCTCGAAGGTCATGCTGGCCAAGGGCAACCGCTCGCAGCAGGTGACCGACGCGTGCGGCACGCACGGCGGCTTCTACCTCGGCTCGATCGGCGGCCCGGCGGCGCGGCTCGCGCAGGACTGCATCAAGAAGGTCGAGGTCCTGGAGTACGAGGAGCTCGGCATGGAGGCGGTCTGGAAGATCGAGGTCGAGGACTTCCCGGCCTTCATCGTGGTGGACGACAAGGGCAACGACTTCTTCGTCGACCCGGCCCCGGAGCCGACGTTCACCCACATCCCGGTCCGCGGCCCGGGCCTGGCGTAGCGGGTCGAGTCCGCCGCGTCGGACCGACCCTCGGGAACGGGGCCGGGGGCTCCGTCCGTAGTGTGGAAGGTTGAGGGCCTCTCACCCGTTCGGGGGAGAGGCCCTCACCGCATGTCCGACTCTCGGGAGATGGCAGGCGGCTACCGCTCGGCGAGGCTTTACCCGTAACCAAAGAGCCCTTGCAGAACGGGAGTTCACCATGAAGAACCGCACGCGCGCCCTCGCCCTGGTCGGATCCGCCGCGCTGGTCGCGACCCTGGTCGGCGTGGCGCCGGCCCCGGCGGCGCCGGCCGCGACGAAGCTCGCCTCGGTGCACGGCGGCGGGACGATCGCCTACCCCTACGTTCCCGCCGCGCACGACATCCGGTTCACGGTCGACGCCGACGCCGTCCCGTGGAGCAGGCCCTTCCCGGCCGAGGGCGGGGAGCAGGGCATGCCGACCGATGCCCGCGGACGGGTGACCGTCTACCACGCCATGCCCGAGGCCGGCTTCACCGGCGTCGCCGAGGCGGAGGTGGACTGCATGGTCACCGGCGGCAAGACGGCCACGATCACCGCGGTGGTCACGTCGTCGAACGTCGGCTGGGAGGGCAAGCGGATCGGGATCAGCGTCCAGGACGGCGAGCGCGGCGGGCCCGACCGCGTGGGCTTCTCGTGGGGCATCGCCAACGTCGACGTGAAGCCCGACGGCTCGGCCTCCGAGCCCCGCGTGGGCACCTGCATGGCCCCGGCCCCCTTCACGGAGGTCACGAAGGGCGGCTTCAAGGTCACCCCGGCCCCACTGGCCCCGAAGCCGTAAAGCCGTAGAGGTGTAAGGCCGGAAGGCCTATTCCGTTCGCGTGGAGAATCCGGCCTCGCCCAGCAGGTCCGTCAGGTACCGGGCCTCCACGGGGGTGGCCCGGTAGCCCTCGCGGGCGGCGGCGAGTACTTCGGGGATCGTCATGCCGAGCGCATCGCGGAAGACCTTCAGGGCCGCGCCGCCGGAGCCGTCCACGCGCAGCAGGACCGTGCCCTCGCGGGCGACGACGGCCGCGCGGACGTGGGCGGGCGCCGGACCCTGCCCGTGCTCGCGGTTGCAGACGTCAGGGGCGCCGAACCCGCAGGTGTCGCACTCCCACTCACACGCCCAGTGCAGCCGGCCGTCCTCGATCCGCTGCCAGGCGTGGAAGACGCAGCGCGGGCAGGGTTCGCAGTACAGGCTCACCTGTGGCACTGCACCATCATGCATGGCGTGGGCTCAGTGGACGGAGAAGCCGCCGTCGACGAAGATCGACTGCCCGGTGACGTAGCCGGAGGCGCGGCCGGCCAGGAATACCGCCGCTCCGGCGAAGTCCTCGGCCAGGCCGTTGCGCCCGACCATCGTGCGCGCGGCCAGCGCCGCCACCTTCTCCGGGTCGGACGACAGCCGTGCGTTGAGCGGGGTCATGACGAAGCCGGGCACCAGCGTGTTGCAGGTGACGCCGTGTGGCGACCACGCCTCGGCCTGGGAGCGGGCCAGCGCCTCCAGCGCCGCCTTGGAGACGCCGTAGGCGCCGCTCTGGACGAACGCCCGGTGCGCCTGCTGGGAGGTGATGTGGATGATCCGCCCGAAGCCCCGCTCGGCCATGCCCGGCCCGAACCGCCGGCCCAGCAAGTGGGGCGCCTCCAGGTTCACCGCCATCGTGGCGTCCCACACGTCCTCGCCCAGCTCGCCCATCGGCGGGCGCAGGTTGATCCCGGCGCTGTTGACGAGGATGTCGGGTTCACCGAACGCCTCGGCCGCCCGTTCCGCCGCCGCGCGCACCCCGTCGCGGGTGCTCAGGTCGGCGCTCACCCAGGCCGCCCGGCAGCCGTCCGCCGTCAACTCGTCGACCGTGGCGGCCAGTTCCGACTCCTTGCGCGCCACGATGACGACGCTCGCCCCCGCGCGCGCGAGCGCCCCGGCGATGGCTCGGCCGATGCCGGAACTGCCACCTGTCACCACGGCGACCCGGCCGTCCAGCGAGAACAGTTGGGAGAGATAGCTGTTCGAGATCATGTCCGCACCCTAGACGGCGTTAACGTCGGGGATACAGGGAGGCATCTTCCCGTTCACCCCGGTTTGCGAGGTTATCCGAATGACAGTGACGTCCTCCCTCCGTACCGCCCGCGCCGTGCGGGTGGTCGCGCATCGCGGGGCCTCCCACGAGCATCCCGAGCACACCCTCGCCGCCTACCGGCAGGCCATCGCGGACGGGGCCGACGCCCTCGAATGCGATGTGCGGCTCACCGCCGACCAGCGGCTCGTGTGCGTGCACGACCGGCGGGTCGAGCGGACCTCCGACGGGCGGGGCGTGGTCTCCGGGATGACCTACGAGGAGCTGCGCGCCCTCGACTTCGGGGGGTGGAAGGGGGCCGCGCACGCGGGGGCGCGGGTGCTGCTCTTCGAGGACCTGCTCCGGGAGGCGCTGGCCGCCCCACGGCCGGTCGGGCTGGCCGTCGAGACCAAGCATCCGACCCGTGCGGGCGGGCGCCTGGAGGCGGAACTGGTGCGGATGCTGCGGCAGTACGGGCTCGCCGACGGATCGACCGGGCGCGTCGAGGTGATGAGCTTCTCGCGCGGCGCCCTGACGCGGCTGCACCGGCTCGCTCCCGGTCTGCCCGCCGTGTACCTGATGGAGCGCAGGATCCGGCCGGTACGGCCTCCGTACGCCACCCACGCGGGGCCGGGCATCGACCTCGTGCGGGCCGATCCGGGGCTGGTGGGGCGGCTCAAGGCCAAGGGGTTGTCCGTACGGGTGTGGACCGTGGACGAGCCGGAGGACGTGGACCTGTGCCTGCGGCTCGGGGTGGACACGATCATCACCAACCGGCCGCGAGCGGTACGGGAGTACGTTGACACCGCACGGTGACATGTGAACACCCGGCCGGGGTGCGCCGGCCGGGCGTGGGGGGTCGGATGGAACCGGGCGGCTAAACGCTGTGCCGATTACGCGCTGTGCCGATTACGCGCTGTGCCCTCTACACGCTGTGCCGGTTACACGAAGCGCTGCTGAGCCGAGCCGTTGCAGGGCTGGAGGCGCAGCTGCTCGTGGGCGGCGGCCACCGTCAGGCACATGCCCGGGGCGGCGGCGGGGCGGATGGTGGCGCCGTCGCGGACGAACTTCTGGTTCGCGGCGCCGTGGCAGTTGTAGACGATCAGGCCGGTGCCCGCGCCGTAACGGGCGCCGGGGACGTCCAGGCAGCGGTCCTGGGTCAGTTCCACGTGGACCGACTTGCGGGCCGCGTCGTACCACCAGCCCTGGTTGCGGCCGCCGTGGCAGTCCCAGCCGACGACCTTGGTGTCATTGGCGCTGGACCCTCCGAAGGTGTCGAGGCAGCTGCCAGTCGCCTCGTTCTTCAGGGGCTTGTAGTGGTCGTCCCAGGCGCCGGCCTGGAGGACCGGGGTGCCCGTGCTGGCCGGGTCGGCGCAGGAGGCCTCGCGCAGGCCCGAGTCGTAGAGCTGGGTCAGGCAGGACGCGAAGGCGCCGTGGCCGCGGTAGTTGGGGTGGAAGGACTGCCGGGCGGTGTTCTCGTCCCAAGGGAAGTGGTCCCCGAGGTCGAGGTAGAGCCCGCGGGCCCAGGCGTCCTCCATGCACACCTCGTGGCCGTGGAAGAGCCGCGAGTTGTCCAGGTAGAGCGCGCCGGAGTTGCGGGCGGCCTCGCGCATGCCCTTCTCGAAGGTGGGCACCGCGTAGTTGCGGCCCCAGGTGGCGTCGGAGTCGTAGCCGGCGCAGCCTCCGGGGAGCTTGCCGGGGAAGTTCGGGTTGTCGTAGAAGTCGGGGCCGATCGGGCTGGGGTAGCCCATGACGACGAGCTTGTAGTCGGAGTCGGCGTAGCCCGCGTCGCGCATGACCGTCTTGAGGTCGGCGACCGTGGATTCCACCTTGGGCCGCAGGCCGTCGACGCGCGCCTGCCAGCCGGGGGCGTACTTCGGTTCGCAGGTGCCCTGGCTGAGCACCCAGCGCGTCACGCAGTCGGTCATGACGGGGCCGAACTGGAGGTCGTCGTTGGCTCCGGCGACGAGCACCACCATCTTGATCTTCGTGTTGCGGGCCTTGATGGCCAGGCTGTCGCTCTGCACCAGTTCGTCGGCGTACTGCTTGCTGCCGCCGATCCTGATGTTGCCCGTGTAACCGCCGGAGCAGGCTACGTTGAAGGTGAGGTCGGCCTGGATGCCGGTGCGGTGGATCGCCGAGTCCGGCGAGCGGTGGCACTGGTTGTCCGGCGTGTTGGTGGCGGGGTCGTAGTTGCCGACGCCCTCGCCCGAGATCTCGCTGTCGCCGAGCGAGATGAGTCCGGACTTGCGCTGGCTGAGCGGCCGGATCGCCGGGTCTCCGTAGATCCTGGTGGCCTCGGCGGCCCGGATCGCCTCCAGTTCCGGTGAGAGGGGTGTGGCCGAGGTTGCGGCGGATCCGGTGGCGGCGGGGGCCGCCTGGGCCATGGGGGTGATGGCGGTGACGCCCCCGAGGGCGGCCGCGATCGCCGCGACGGCGGCGAAGGTAGATCTGAGCCTGGGCTTCGTACGCGCACGTGCCATGAACGCCTCCCCGAGATTGGTGTTACCCACGGTATTTACTGGTCAGTAGGTGAGTTGGGAACACTTCGAACAAGACAATTGCTCAACTTTTAGAGGAGGTCACGAACATGACAGACGATCAGCAGGGCGAAGCGTTCCGGACCGAGCACGACTCCATGGGCGAGGTACAGGTGCCCGCGCACGCCAAATGGCGTGCTCAGACCCAGCGCGCGGTGGAGAACTTCCCCCTCTCCGGACAGCGGCTGGAGCGCGCCCACATCGAGGCACTGGCCCGCGTCAAGGCAGCGGCCGCCGTGGTGAACGCGCGGCTCGGGGTGGTGGACAAGGACATCGCCGAGGCGATCCGCTCCGCGGCGGACGAGGTCGCCGACGGCCGCTGGGACGAGCACTTCCCCGTCGACGTGTTCCAGACCGGCTCGGGAACCTCGTCCAACATGAACGCCAACGAGGTGATCGCCACTCTCGCCACCGAGCGGCTGGGTCGGGACGTCCACCCCAACGACCACGTCAACGCCTCGCAGAGTTCCAACGACGTCTTCCCGTCCTCCATCCACATCGCCGCCACCGCCGCCGTCACCGGCGCGCTGATCCCGGCCCTGGAGCACCTCGCCGCCGCGCTGGAGCGCAAGTCGGACGAGTTCGCCGAGGTGGTCAAGGCCGGGCGTACGCACCTGATGGACGCCACCCCGGTCACCCTGGGCCAGGAGTTCGGCGGCTACGCCGTCCAGATCCGCTACGGCGTCGAGCGGCTGCGCGCGGCACTGCCCCGGCTGGCCGAGCTGCCGCTCGGCGGCACGGCCGTCGGCACCGGGGTCAACACCCCGCCGGGCTTCTCCGCCGCCGTGATCGCCGAGGTGGCCGGCGCCACCGGGCTGCCGCTGACCGAGGCCCGCAACCACTTCGAGGCCCAGGGAGCGCGGGACGCTCTGGTGGAGACCTCGGGGATGCTCCGTACGATCGCGGTCTCACTCACCAAGATCTCCAACGATCTGCGCTGGATGGCCTCGGGCCCGCGTACGGGATTGGCCGAAATCAATCTCCCGGATCTCCAACCGGGGTCCTCGATCATGCCCGGGAAGGTCAATCCGGTCGTCCCGGAGGCCGTCCTCATGATCGCCGTACAGGTGATGGGGAACGACGCCGCCGTCGCCGTGGCGGGCGCCGCCGGCAACTTCGAGCTCAATGTGATGCTCCCCGTGATGGCCCGCAACCTCCTCGAATCGGTCCGCCTGCTCGGCAACGCGAGCCGCCTGCTGGCCGACCGCACCGTGGACGGGATCACCGCCAATGCCGAGCGGGCCAGGGAGTACGCCGAATCCTCGCCCTCCGTGGTGACCCCGCTGAACCGGTACATCGGCTACGAGGAGGCCGCCAAGGTCGTCAAGAAGGCACTCGCGGAACGCATGACGATCAGGGAGGCCGTACTGGAGGCCGGGCATGTCGAGCGTGGCGCCCTGACGATGGAGCAGCTGGACGAGGCGCTCGACGTGCTGCGGATGACCCGGCCCTGAAAGAACCCCCGACAGGGGCCGAATCCGGTCGTTTACCGTCCCCGGACCCCTCCGTGACCTGCACCGCAGCCACCGCGGGGGCACCCCACCCTAAGATCTGCGCATGACAGGTACCGGAGGGCGCGGGGGCGGTGGGGCGCGCGAGCACGCGCCGGGGACGCGCTGGGCGCCCGGGGAGCAGATCCTGTGGCGCTACCGCGACCACGGCCCCGGCCTGAAGGGCCCCGTCCACATCTGCCGTCCGGTGACGGTGGTGCGCGACACCGACGAACTGCTGGCGGTGTGGATGGCCCCGGGCACCGAGTGCGTCAAACCGGTGCTCACCGACGGCACTTCCGTGCACGAGGAGCCCCTCGCCACCCGGTACACCGCGCCGCGGACCACCGTACGGTCGCGCTGGTTCGGAGCCGGGGTGCTGAAGCTGGCGCGGCCCGGGGAGCCCTGGTCGGTGTGGCTGTTCTGGGACCACGGCTGGCGGTTCAGGAGCTGGTACGTGAATCTGGAGGAGCCCCGCGCCCGGTGGGCCGGCGGGGTCGACTCCGAGGACCACTTCCTCGACATCTCCGTGTACCCGGACCGCAGCTGGAAGTGGCGGGACGAGGACGAGTTCGCGCAGGCGCAGCGGATCGGGCTGATGGACCCGGAGCGGGCGCGGCGCGTGGAGGACGCGGGGCGCGCGGCGGTGGAGGTCATCAAGGCGTGGGGGTCCCCGTTCCGCGACGGCTGGGAGGACTGGCGGCCGGATCCGGCATGGGGAGTTCCGGTTCTGCCGGAGGACTGGGACCGCACCCCGGCGCATATGACCTCATGAGACCCTTGATGCGCCCCCGGGGTTCAAACGTAGGATCGTCCTCCGCCCGTCGTACGCGGTTCCACCGTGAGGCCCAGGGGCCGCAAATGACCTGCTGTGACCGGTACTTGACCGCGACTCGACCGGGGCGGCGCAGTACGAGGAGATAACGAGCGGGACGCGGAACCGGGGGCGATGGTGCCCCCGCCGCTGAGCGGGTATACCGCGACTGACCGAGTTGAGTGCAGCGCACATCGAGCGCAAACGGACGGAATTCCACGCGTGACGGAGTACCCCACCTCTCAGGAGGGCCCGCAGCCCGCCGCGGCCGCCGCGACACCGGCCCCGGGCGGCTCCGGCCTGCCCGTCGCCACCGGCGGGGGTGCGGATGCCTCCGGCCGCGGTGCGGACGAGCTCGGACACCACGGCAAGGCCCCCGTCCCGGCGGCCGAGGCCACCCGGCCCGAGATCCCGGCGGCCCGCAGCGGCCCGGAGGGAGCCGTACGCGCGCGCCCGCGGGACGCCGAGGCGGCGCGCAACGCGGGCCGCGGCGCCCCCGAGCAGGCCGCGGCGGCGGTACGGATGCGCGCGGAGGCCGACGCCTCCGGGCACGAGGGCGCCGCCCCCGGCCCCGGCCACACCGCCACCGACGCACACGCCGCCGACGGATACGGGACCGGCGCCCCGCAGCCCGGTCACACCGCGCCGGGCGCGGGGGCCGGGCGGCACGGCGGCGGAGCGGTGGCACAGGGCTCCGGGCCCGGAGAGGCGACGGCGGCCCGCCGCGAGGGCGACCGGCTGCGCTTCGTCGGCGCCGCCACCCGCCGGATCGCGCGCGGCATCGACCTCGACGAGATCGTGCTCGGCCTGTGCCGGGCGACCGTGCCGACCTTCTCCGACGCCATCCTCGTCTACCTGCGCGACCCGCTGCCCGTCGGCGACGAGCGGCCCGTCGGACCGGTCGTTTTAAGGCTGCGGCGCACCGACCGCCTCCGGCCGATCGACGACCTCACCGATGCCGGGGCCTCGGGCGCCTCGGCGACGACGGGGACGACGGGCGGAGGCGTCGAGCTCGCCGGGGCCACCGGGGCCACCGGCGAACTCGACTTCAGCCAGCTCGCCCTGGTCGGCCCGCAGGGTGACCTGCCCGCGGCCGAGCTGTGCGAGATCCGGCCCGGCGGGGCGCTCGCCGAGGTGCTGCGCGGCGTACGGCCGGTCTTCGGATCGGCCGCCGGCGCCAAGGACGCCCTGCCGGAGCTGCTGGGCGCCGACCATCCCGTCCCGGGCGGCCAGCGGGCCATCCTGGCCCCGCTGCGGGGCCGCCGGCGCGTGATCGGCGCGGCGGTGTTCCTGCGTACACCCGACCGCGACGCCTTCGAGCAGAACGACCTGCTGGTCGCCGCGCAGTTGGCCACCCACACCGCGCTCGGCATCGACAAGGCGGTGCTGTACGGCCGTGAGGCGTACATCGCCGACGAACTCCAGCGCACCATGCTGCCCGACAGCCTCCCCCAGCCCACCGGGGTCCGGCTCGCCTCCCGCTACCTGCCCGCCGCCGAGACGGCCCGGGTCGGCGGCGACTGGTACGACGCCATACCGCTGCCCGGCAGCCGGGTCGCGCTGGTGGTCGGCGACGTCATGGGCCACTCCATGACCTCCGCCGCGATCATGGGCCAGCTCCGCACCACCGCGCAGACGCTCGCCCAGCTGGACCTGCCGCCGGCCGAGGTGCTGCACCATCTGGACGAGCAGGCCCAGCGGCTCGGCTCCGACCGCATGGCCACCTGCCTCTACGCGGTCTACGACCCGGTCTCCCACCGGATCACCATCGCCAACGCCGGCCATCCGCCGCCGGTGCTCCTGCACCTGGGCGGCCGCGCCGAGGTGCTGCGCGTACCGTCCGGCGCCCCCATCGGGGTCGGCGGCGTGGACTTCGAGGCCGTGGAGCTGGACGCGCCCGCCGGGGCCACCCTGCTGCTGTACACGGACGGGCTGGTCGAATCGCGGCTGCGGGACGTGTGGACCGGCATCGAGCAGCTGCGCGAGCGGCTCGCGACCACCGCGCAGCTGACCGGGCTGGACCACCCGCCGCCGCTGGAAGCGCTGTGCGACGACGTCCTGGACATGCTGGGACCGGGCGACCGCGACGACGACATCGCCCTGCTGGCGGCCCGCTTCGAGGGCATCGCGCCGAGTGACGTCGCGTACTGGTTCCTGGATCCGGAGGAGACCGCGCCGGGCCGGGCCCGCCGGTTCGCCCGCCGCGCGCTGGTCCGCTGGGGTCTGGAGGAGCTGAGCGATTCGCTGGAACTGCTGGTCAGTGAGGTGGTCACCAATGCCGTCCGGTACGCCGAGCGGCCCGTGACCCTGCGCCTGCTGCGTACGGACGTCCTGCGGTGCGAGGTCGGCGACGACTCCCCGCAGCTGCCGCGCCAGCGCCGGGCCCGGGACACCGACGAGGGCGGGCGCGGCCTGTTCCTGGTCAACCGGCTGGCCCGGCGCTGGGGCGCGACCCGCCTCAGCAGCGGGAAGGTGGTCTGGTTCGAGCTCGCGCTGCCGGGGGCGCAGGAGCGACGTTGAGCAGCGGCGCCTGAGGGCGTACGAACGCACCGCCGCCCCGCAGCGTGATCGCTGCGGGGCGGCGGTGTGCGGTGCGGATCCCCCCGCTACTGCGGCGGGTTCGGCTTCGGGAACGGGAAGGATTTCGTCGGGTCCGGGGTCTTCGACGGGTCGGGGGTCTTCGACGGGTCGGGGGTCTTCGACGGGTCCTTGCTGTTCGACGGGTTCGGCTTGCCGGAGCTGCCCGACGGGTCCGGGGTGTTCGACGGCCGGCCGCTGTTGCTGGTGGACGGCGACGGGGTGGAGGACGGGGACTGGGTGGCCGACGGGGACGCGGTGCGGGGCGAGGTCTCCGGCGTGCCCATCTCCGCGTCCGGCAGCTTGAACTGGCTGGTCGTCTGGCCCTTGAGCGCGGCCAGGGTGTACGCCTTCCAGATCTGGGCCGGGAAGCTGGAACCGCCCGCGCGGCCCTTGCCGGCCGTACCGGTCAGGGTGACCTGGCTGTGCGTGGTGGGGTCCTCGCCGAACATCGCGACGACGGTGACCAGTTCCGGGGTGTACCCGGTGAACCAGGCCGCCACGTTGGACTCGGTGGTACCGGTCTTGCCGGCGGCGGCGTAGGCCGAGCTCTGCACGGCGCTGCCCGAGCCCTCGTTGACCACGCCGGTGAGCACCTTGGTGACCGTGTCGGCGGTCTCGCTGGTGATGACCTGGCTGCCGATGGGGGCGGCCGGCTTGAAGTCGGTGTTGTCCTTGTGGGTGGCGCTCTTGATGATGGTCGGCGTGACCTTCTTGCCGTGGTTGTCGAGGGTGGCGTAGACGCCGGCCATCTCCACGGTGTTGGCGCTCATGGTGCCGAGCGACATGGCGGGCCGGTCAGCGGGCCAGCCTTCACGGTCCTGCATGCCGAGGGCGAGGGCCGTCTTCTTCACGTTCGTCGGCTTGGCATCGACGATCATCTGGGCGTAGACGGAGTTCACGGAGGAGTTGGTGGCCTCCTGGACCGTGACCATCGGGTCGCCGTAGTCCTTGTCGTCCTGGTTCTGCGGGGCGAAGGCGGTGTCGCTGCCGACCACGGGGCGCTTGCTGGTGCCGTCGTAGAGGGTGCTCGGGGTGATCGGGCGGCCGTCCTGGGTCTTCGCCCCGTTCTCCAGCGCGGAGGCCAGCACGATCGGCTTGAAGGTCGATCCCGGCTGGTAGTCGGTGCGCAGGGCGTTGCTCCGGTCCTTGTCCTGCAGGCCCGTACCGCCGTACATCGCGACGATCGCGCCGGTCTTGGCGTCCACGGAAGTGGCACCGGCCTGCACGCTCTGGTCCTGGGGCCGGTTCTTGGTGTCCTTGCGGTCGAGCTGGGACTCCAGCTCGTCCTGGACCGCCTTCTCCAGCGCCGCCTGCTTCTTCTTGTCGACGTTGAGCGTGATCGTCCAGCCGCCGGCCGAGATCATCGGGTCTTCGATGCCCTGCTTCCTCAGCTCGGCGTTGGCGGCCTGGACCAGGTAGCCCTTCTGGCCGTCCATGCCGGGGGTCGGCTTGGGCTTGATGGGCGGCGGGAGCTGCAGCTCCTTGCGCTTGGCCCCGTCCAGCTTCCCCATCTCGACCATGTTGTCGAGGACGGCGTTGAAGCGGATGTTGACCAGCCGCGTGCCGTTCGGGCCGGCGGTCGCCAGGTCGTACTGGCTGGGGGCCTGGATGACGGAGGCGAGGTAGGCGCCCTGCTCCAGGGTCAGCTTCTCGGCGTCGACGCCGTAGAAGGCCTGGGCCGCGGCCTGGATGCCGTACGCGTTGCGGCCGTAGAAGTTGGTGTTCAGGTAGCCGGCGAGGATGTCGTCCTTCTCCATGCGCTGGTCGACCTTGAGGGAGATCACGAGTTCCCGGATCTTGCGCGTCGGCGACTGGTCCTGGGTCAGGTAGTAGTTCTTGACGTACTGCTGGGTGATCGTCGAACCACCGGCCGTGCCCTTGCCCCTGAGGGTGTTGAACAGGCCTCGGCCCACACCCATCAGGTCGACGCCGCGGTCCTTGTAGAAGGACTTGTTCTCGATGGCGATGAACGCGGTCCGGACGTGTTCCGGGATCTTGTCGATCGGCAGGATCGTGCGGTTCGCCTCGCCGACGCGGGCCATGACCGTACCGTCGGAGTACTCGTAGACGTTGCTCTGGAGCGTCGCCTGCTTGTTCGGGTCGGTCGGCTCGTCGACCATGAAGTAGATGATGACCGCCGCGGCCATGCCGAGCAGGATGAACCCGAGGAAGGTCCCGAGGATCGTCTTCCAGTTGAAGACGCGGCGTATACCGCTGCGCTTGCCGGTCGTCCTGCCCGGGCTCCCGTTGGAGCGCCCGCCAGGTGCTCTTCGCGCACCGCGCTGCTGCTGCGCCCGTCGCGCTTCTGCTCGGCCCATCGCTCCCGCTCCGCTCGATAACCCCCCGACGTCAGCTCAGAAAACTAACACCGCAGGCTGTGACAAACGTTGACTATCTCTTATCAATACCGGTCATTTCGGACGTGAGAATCAGCACCCACACCAAAGGAACCGACGCTACCCAGGTCCGAAGGGTTGCGGCCACCCCAAAAAGTGATATCACTTTGATAGGGCGTTCCGGTCGACCGCGACCGGAGCCCACCGGCCAAACGGGGGAACCACATGACGATCATGGCAGGCACAGAGGCGAGCCAGGTACGGGAGTTCACCGCGCGCAGCGTCGGCGGCGGGCTGGCGCTGCTGCTCGGACTGGCGGGCGTGGTGGCCGGGGGCGGGCTGCTCGCCGTCGCCGCGGTGGCGGACGGAGTGGCGGCCAAGGCGACCCTGATCCCGCTGGGCATCCTGGTGATCATCGCCGCGCTGATCATGATGACCGGACTGAACACCGTGGCACCGGGCGAGGCTCGGGTGGTCCAGCTGTTCGGCCGCTACCGGGGAACGATCCGCACGGACGGCCTGCGCTGGGTCAATCCGCTGACCTCGCGCGAGAAGATCTCCACCCGGGTCCGCAACCACGAGACGGCCGTCCTGAAGGTCAACGACGCCTACGGCAACCCGATCGAGCTGGCCGCGGTCGTGGTGTGGCGGGTCGCCGACACCGCGCGGGCGGTGTTCGAGGTGGAGGACTTCACCGAGTTCGTCGAGACGCAGACCGAGGCGGCCGTACGGCACATCGCGATCGAGTACCCGTACGACGCGCACGAGGAGGGCGGGCTGTCGCTGCGCGGCAACGCCGAGGAGATCACCGAGAAGCTGGCGGTCGAGCTGGCGACCCGGGTCGAGGCGGCCGGCGTGCACATCATCGAGTCCCGCTTCACGCATCTCGCGTACGCTCCGGAGATCGCCTCCGCGATGCTCCAGCGCCAGCAGGCCGGCGCGGTCGTGGCGGCCCGCAAGCAGATCGTCGAAGGCGCGGTGGGCATGGTGGAACTGGCCCTGACCCGGCTCGCCGAGGAGGACATCGTGGACCTGGACCCCGAGCGCAAGGCCTCCATGGTCTCGAACCTGATGGTGGTGCTCTGCGGCGACCGCGCGGCCCAGCCGGTCATCAACACGGGCACCCTCTACCAGTGAGCCCCGCCGGCACCGGGGGGCCGGACCGCGAGCCGGGTGGGGAGCAGCCCGCCCGCGCCGGGCGGCAGGCGCGCAAGCAGGTACTCCTGCGGCTGGACCCACAGGTCTACGACGCGCTGGCCCGCTGGGCGGGCGAGGAACTGCGCAGCGCGAACGCCCAGATCGAGTTCCTGCTCCGCCGCGCCCTGTCCGAGTCGGGCCGCCTCCCGGGCGGCGCCTCGCCGATCCCGCCCCGCGGCCGGCCCCGTAACTCCCCGGAATCCTGAGGCTTCCGGCGCAATCGCACGGCGTGTGTCGCCCGCCCGCCTCCGCACATCTCGATACGCTCGCCGCGTCATATACGGCCGCTCACCGAATTCGAGGCGCGTATGAAACTGACCAGCGGGGCGAA
This sequence comes from Streptomyces sp. NPDC003042, assembly GCF_053591315.1. Lineage (NCBI taxonomy): Bacteria > Bacillati > Actinomycetota > Actinomycetes > Kitasatosporales > Streptomycetaceae > Streptomyces > Streptomyces sp. NPDC003042. Next base: position 88,585 of record NZ_JBSFTP010000006.1, on the reverse strand, counting down.
TTCCGGCGGGCGACGGGCGGGCCGGAAAGCGGCCACCGTGATCGCGGTGTTCGCCGCGTGTTCCGGACTCACCTGGACGGCACTCTCCCTCACGGGCGGATCCGCCGATTCCAAACCGCGGGCCACATGCGCCTACACGGCCACCGGCATCCCGGAGTCTGTAGGGGTCCCGGCCTTCGACGCCGTGGCCGCGGCTCGGCCGTACACGGCCGAAATCGTCACCGACATGGGACGGGTCACCATCGAGGCCCTGACGACCAAGGCTCCGTGCACGACCAACTCGTTCTCTTTCCTGGCCGGGAAGAAATACTTCGACGGCACCAAATGTCACCGCCTCACCACTCGCGGGATTTTCGTACTGGAATGTGGTGACCCCGCGGGAGACGGCTCGGCCGACCCCGGCTATTACTTCAAGGATGAAAATCTGGCCGGAGCCTCCTATCCGGCCGGCACCGTCGCCATGTCCAAGGCGACACCGGGAAAGAACGGCAGCCAGTTCTTCATCAGTTACGCCGACCCCCTCCTGCGGATGCCGCCCGACTGGACCCCGTTCGGAAGGGTCGTCAGCGGGCTGGACGTCCTGCGGAAGATCGCCTCGAAGGGGACGGCGAACGGAACGAGCGACGGAAAGCCCAAGGAGCCCGTCGTCATCAAGTCGGTCACGGTGCAGCGCCCGGTCGAATGACCGCCGACTGACGGCCCTGTGGGGCGCCGACCGGGGTCGGCGCCCCACAGGCTTGCCACGGCGCCGGTCGGCTATCCCGTGCGGCTCAGCAGGACGAAGCCGTCCCTCTCGGTCACCGTGCGGTATCCCCGGGCGCGGGCGGCGTCCAGGGCGTCCCGCTCCCGGAAGGCCGACATCGGCCACCGCAGGTGCGGTGGCACCATGGTGTCCACCATGATCCACTCGGGATTGGGGCGGCTGTCCCCCCAGCCGAAGAGGCTGACGCTGGTGCGGTCGGTGAGGTGCGGCACCAGATGGGTCGACGCCTGGACCGTGGCGTCGTCCGGGATGTCACGCATCACACTGTGCGCCACCGCGACACGGGGATCGTTCTGCCACGTCTGCGGCTGGACCAACTGCCACAGCGGGTAGTGCGGGAGCAGCAGCAGGGCGACCGCCGCGGAACCCGCCAGGTAGCGGTACAGGCTGCGGCCGCTCGCACCCCGCCGGTGCAGGGCGTCGATGAACGCCGCGAAGAGGATCGGCATGAGCAGGAGCGAGTAGTGAGCGCCAGTGCCCCAGTAGGGCGGGTAGTCCGAGGCGAAGCGCCACACCACGGTCGGCAGGGCGACCAGAACGAGCGGAGAACGCAGGGCCAGGAACAGGGTCGGCGCCAGCACCAGGATGAGGGTCGTGACCTTCTCCTGCGGGGTGATGAGACCGAGCGTCCCCTGGTGGAGGAGGTCCAGCACTCCGCCCCCCGACTCCCTTTCCACACCGGGGTATACGGGATTGTGCGACCCGACGTAGCCGTCGAACCCGCCCGGATGGAAGGCGGGCAGCACCACCAGCACGGCCAGCGCCGACGCGACCACTCCGGCCACGGCCGTGAGGATCCCCAGCCTGCGGCCACCCCGCCCGCCACGCCACGCGATGACCAGGCCGATCACGGCCACCGTGATGCCGAGGTCCTCCTTCACCAGCACGAGCGGCAGCGCCCAGCACGCGGCGGCGCGCAGCCGCCCGCTGCTGAGGGCGGTCAGGGAGAGGGCGAGCAGGGGGAGGGCGAAGGCCCACTCGTGGAAGTCGGAGGAGACCCCGCTCGCGAGGCCCCACGAGACGCCGTAACAGACACCGATGACCGCGGCGGCCGCGGAGCCCAGCGTCCGGCGGGCCCAGAAGGCCAGCGGGAGCATGCTCCCGGCGACCAGTGCGGCCTGCGCCACCAACAGCACCTTCACCGACGGCCACAGCCAGTACAGCGGTCCCATCAGAGCCAGGATGGGCGAGAAGTGGTCTCCCAGGACGGGAAAGTCCGGCCCCTTGATCTCGGATACGGGCAGGTGGCCCTCCGCGTAGGAACGCACGACCTGCACGAAGATGCCCAGATCGAAACTGCGGGAGAGCAGCCGTTCGTGGATCCTCAGCGACAGGGCCAGGTAGGCGAAGAACAGCACCCCCGCCAGGGCCCAGATCCACCAGGTGGTTTCGGGGACGCTCTCCGCGGACGGCTCGGGCGCCGTCCGTTCCTCGATGCCGGTGTGTTGCGGTGGAAGCGTGGCGGCGTTGCCGGTGGGTTCTTGCATGAAGCCTCAAGATGCCAGCAACGCCACGGCCGGGCCCCGTAGTTGCGTCGCAGCTGGGCAGATTCCTTCGAATGGCGCACGACACCGTCTCCGCCGCCCCATCTATACATCTCGGGTATACACCGTGTGTATAGTCACGCCCATGTCCATCGGTCACACACTCCTCGGCCTCCTGGAAACCGGTCCGCGCCACGGCTACGACCTCAAGCGCGCCTTCGACGAGACGTTCGGCCACGATCGGCCCCTCGCCTACGGCCAGGTCTACTCGACCATGTCCCGCCTCCTGAAGAACGGCCTCGTCGAGGTCGACGGCATCGAGAGCGGCGGCGGCCCCGACCGCAAGCGGTACGCCATCACCGACGCCGGCGTCACCGACGTCGAGAGCTGGCTCGCCCAGCCCGAGAAGCCCGAGCCGTACCTCCAGTCCACCCTCTACACCAAGGTCGTCCTGGCCCTGCTCACCGGCCGCAGAGCGGACGAGCTGCTGGACACCCAGCGCGCCGAGCACCTGCGCCTCATGCGCGTCCTGACGCGGCGCAAGCGCACGGGCGACCTCGCCGACCAACTCATCTGCGACCACGCCCTGTTCCACCTCGAAGCAGACCTGCGATGGCTCGAACTCGCCGCCGCCCGCCTCGACCAGCTCGCCCAGGAGGTACGCCGATGACCCCGGCCGGATCCCTGCTCACCGCCACGGACCTGCGCAAGGCGTACGGGCCCACCAAGGCCCTCGACGGGGCCGAGTTCTCCATCCACCCCGGCGAGGTCGTCGCCGTCATGGGCCCCTCCGGCTCCGGCAAGTCGACCCTGCTGCACTGCCTCGCCGGCATCGTCCCGCCCGACTCCGGCACCATCACCTACGCCGGCCGCGAGCTGTCCACGATGAACGACAGCCGGCGCAGCGCCCTGCGTCGCAGCGAGTTCGGCTTCGTCTTCCAGTTCGGGCAGCTCGTCCCCGAACTGACCTGCGTGGAGAACGTCGCCCTGCCGCTGCGCCTGACCGGCGTCAAGCGCAAGGAGGCCGAGCGGACCGCCCTGCACTGGATGGAACGGCTCCAGGTCGATGACGTCGGCGCCAAGCGGCCCGGCGAGGTCAGCGGTGGCCAGGGCCAGCGCGTGGCCGTCGCCCGCGCCCTGGTCACGCGGCCCCGGGTGATCTTCGCCGACGAGCCCACCGGCGCCCTCGACTCCCTCAACGGCGAACTGGTGATGCAGCTGCTCACCGAGGCCGCCCGCGCCGCGAACGCCGCCGTCGTCCTCGTCACCCACGAGACCCGCGTGGCCGCGTACTCCGACCGGGAGATCGTCGTACGCGACGGCAAGTCCCGCGACATGGAGCGCGTCGTATGAGCACACCGCGAGTGCGCACCCCGCGGATGAGCACCCCGCGCCTATGGGCCCGCGACCTCGCCATGGGCGCCCGCTTCGCCTTCGGCGGCGGCCGCGAGGGCTGGACCCGCACCGTCCTGACCGGCGTGGGCGTCGGCCTCGGCGTCGCGCTGCTGCTGATCACCACCGGACTCCCCAGCGCCCTCGCCGCCCGCAGCGAACGGGGCGATGCCCGCTCGACGCTGACCGCGCCGACCGCCGAGGCGCCCGGCCGGAACACGCTGCTCATCGCCAGGGCCGACCAGACGTACCACCACCAGGACATCGGGGGCAGCCTCGTCAGGGCCGAGGGACCCGACGCACCGCGTCCGCCGGGCCTGAAGAAGATCCCCGGCCCGGGTGAGATGGCCGTCTCCCCCGCCCTGGCCGAGCTGCTGAAGTCCGCCGACGGCAAGCTGCTGCGCGAACGCCTCGACGGGAAGATCACCGAGGTCGTCGGCGACGCCGGCCTGACCGGTCCCGGCGAGCTGCTCTTCTACGCGGGCCACGGCGAGCTCGCCAAGGGCGGCTCCGAGGACTACCGGGTCCTGCGCGTCACCGGCTTCGCCAACACCCTTCCGGACCAGAGGTTCGACCCGGTCCTCCTGCTCCTGGTGGTGCTGACCTTCGTCGCGCTGCTGATGCCGGTCGCCGTGCTCATCGCCGCCGCCGTCCGCTTCGGCGGAGAGCGGCGCGACCGCCGCCTCGCGGCCCTGCGCCTGGTCGGCGCCGACAGCCGCATGGTCCGCCGGATCGCCGCCGGAGAGGCCCTCGCCGGGTCCCTGGCCGGGCTCGTCCTGGGCGTCGGCTTCTTCTTCGCCGGACGGGAACTGGTCGGCGGTTTCACCTTCAATCAGCGCAGTGTCTTCCCCGCCGACCTCGACCCGACGGTGTGGCTGGCCGCGCTCGTCGCGGTCGCCGTGCCCGCGGCGGCCGTCGTCGTGACCCTGTTCGCGCTGCGCGCGGTCGTCATCGAGCCGCTGGGCGTGGTCCGTACGACCGGGCCGCGCAGGCGCCGCATCTGGTGGCGGCTGCTGCTGCCGCTCGGCGGACTCGCACTGCTCACGCTCGTGCCGGGCCGCGACGACGGGCACGCCAACTTCAACGAGTGGCAGGTCAGCGGTGGTGTGGTGCTGCTGCTGGTCGGTATCACCGCGCTGCTGCCGTGGCTGCTGGAACGATGCGTCGGCGGGATGTCCGGCGGACCGGTCTCCTGGCAGCTGGCCGTCCGCCGCCTCCAGGTCGACAGCGGCGCCGCCGCCCGGCCGGTCAGCGGCATCGCGGTCGCCGTCGCCGGGGCCATCGCCCTGCAGATGGTCTTCGCGGGCGTCGAGACCGAATACACCGAGGACACCGGCATGGACCCGTCCCGGGCCGCCGTCTCGATCCTGCTGCCGAGGGGCGAGGAGGGACGCCTCGACGCACTCGCCCAGCAGCTCTCCGGGACCAAGGGCATCACCAAGACCGTCCCACTGGCCTCGGCGAGGGCCGCCCGCACCGTCCCGGAGGTGGACAACACGATCCAGCTCACCATCGGCACCTGTGAGGCGTTGCGCGAGGTCGCGGTGCTGGACGCGTGCGTGGACGGCGACGCCTTCGTCCTGACCGGCGCGCCCGCGAACAGCCGCGCGAACTACGGCCGCACGGCCGCCCCCGGCGAGAAGCTGTTCGCCGGCCCCGTCCACGACCTCGTCAGCGGCGAGCCGGTCCGCTGGACCGTCCCGGCCGGCGCCCGTACGGTCGCCTCCCGCGAAGACCCGACGGGCTATCTGCGCGACGGCCTGCTGCTGACGCCCTCGACGGCGCCGAAGGGCATGGGCGACTCCCAGTCCGCCCAGGTGTTCGTCCAGCTCGACGAATCGGTGCCCGACGCCCTGGACCGGGCCCGGACGGCCGCCTTCAAGGCGGATCCGTTCGCCACCGCGATGACGCTGAAGTCCACCGTGCGGGAGTCCGGATACTCCGCGATCCGCACCGGGCTGTTCTTCGGCGCGACCGGCGTGCTGATCCTGATCGGCGCGAGCCTGCTGGTCGCGCAGCTGGAGCAGCTGCGCGAGCGCAAGAAGCTGCTGTCCTCCCTGGTCGCCTTCGGCACCAAGCGCTCCACGCTGGGCCTGTCGGTGCTCTGGCAGTCGGCCCTGCCGGTCGGACTGGGCCTGGGCCTGGCCGCGCTGGTGGGAACGGGGCTGGGCGTCGTCCTGCTCCGGATGGCGAGCCGCCCCCTCCGCGTCGACTGGGCCTCGGTCGCCGCGATGACGGGCGTCGGCGCGGGTGTGGTCGTCCTGGTGACCCTGCTCAGCCTGCCGCCGCTGCTGCGCCTGATGCGTCCGGACGGCCTGCGTACGGAGTGAAGTCCCGCGGTGCGCACGTACGTCCGCTCAGTCGGTGGGCCATACCGGGAGCGGGCGTACGGCTTCGCGCAGCGCGGCGGCGATCGCCCGGAACTCCTCCTGGCGGGCGGTTCCGGTGCGCATGGCGAGCGCGATCCGCCGGGAGGGGGCGGGCTCGGCGAAGTACCCGGTGGCCAGGTACTCGTTGCGGGCGGTCTCCAGCCGCAGCGCGGTACGCGGCAACAGCGTCACCCCGAGCCCCCCGGCGACCAGCTGTACGAGGGTGGACAGCCCGGCGGCGGTGGTCGTGACGTCCGCTCCGGCCGTGCGTCCCGCCTCGCGGCAGATGTCGAGGGCCTGGTCACGCAGGCAGTGTCCCTCGTCGAGCAACAGCAGTTGCAGTCCGCGCAGTTCCTCGCGCGGGATGTCGCGCCGCCCGGCCAGCGGGTGCTCCCGGGGCGCCAGCAGGACGAAGTCCTCGTCGAAGACGGGCAGTTCGGTGACCCCCGGCACCCCCAGCGGCACCGCGAGCAGCAGCAGGTCGAGCCGCCCGCCGGCCAGCCCCTCCAGCAGCGAGGCCGTCTGCTCCTCGTGCACCTGGAGGTCCATGCGGGGGTAGCGCCGGTGGAACAGCCCGAGCACGGTCGGCAGCAGGTACGGGGCGACGGTGGGGATCACCCCGAGCCGCAGCACCCCGGTGAAGGGCGCCCGTACGGCCTCGGCCTCCTCCAGCAGCCCGCCCATCGCGTCGAGCACCCCCTGTGCCCGTACGGCGATCCGCTCGCCGGCCGGGGAGAGCAGGACCTTGCGGGTGGTGCGCTCCACCAGCCGCACCCCGAGGGCCTCCTCCAGCGCGGACACGGCCCCGGACAGCGCGGGCTGGCTCATCCCGATGGCCGCCGCGGCGTCGCGGAAGTGCAGATGCTCGGCGACGGCTACGAAGGCGCGCAGCTGCGCCAGCGTCGGCTGCTTCGTTCCCCTACTACCGAGAGCCACTGATAGGTACCTCCGATCACCCGCCACAAGACTAGCTATTTCCTTAATCAATGCAGCTGTGTCAGCATGTGAGATCCGTCCAACCCCCTGGAAAGCCCCCAAAAGGGCCACTTTCCTGTCCGCGAAGGAGAGCACGTGCTCACTGTCGGCGACAAGTTCCCCACCTACGATCTGACCGCCTGCGTCTCGCTCGACGCCGGAAGCGAGTTCGCCCAGATCGACCACAAGTCCTACGAGGGCAAGTGGCGCGTGGTGTTCTTCTGGCCGGCGGACTTCACGTTCGTGTGCCCGACCGAGATCGCCGCCTTCGGCAAGCTGAACGACGAGTTCCTCGACCGCGACGCCCAGATCCTCGGCGTCTCCGGCGACTCCGAGTACGTCCACCACGCCTGGCGCAAGGACCACGCAGACCTGCGTGACCTGCCCTTCCCGATGCTGGCCGACTCCAAGCACGAGCTCATGACGGACTGCGGCATCCAGGGCGCCGACGGCTTCGCCCAGCGCGCCGTGTTCATCGTCGACCCGAACAACGAGATCCAGTTCTCGATGGTGACCGCCGGTTCCGTCGGCCGTAACCCCAAGGAGGTCCTGCGGGTCCTCGACGCCCTGCAGACCGACGAGCTGTGCCCCTGCAACTGGACCAAGGGCGAGAACACCCTCGACGCCGGCGCACTGCTGGCCGGTGAGTGACGGATGTCCCTCGACTCCCTCAAGTCCGCCATACCGGACTTCGCCAAGGACCTGAAGCTGAACCTCGGCTCGGTCATCGGCAACAGCGACCTCCCGCAGCAGCAGCTGTGGGGCACGGTCCTGTCCTGCGCCATCGCCGCCCGCTCCCCGCGCGTGCTGCGTGAGCTGGAGCCGGAGGCGAAGGCGAACCTCTCGCCGGAGGCGTACACGGCCGCCAAGTCCGCGGCCGCGGTCATGGCGATGAACAACGTCTTCTACCGCACGCGCCACCTGCTCTCCGACCCGGAGTACGGCACGCTGCGCGCGGGCCTGCGGATGAACGTCATCGGCAACCCGGGCGTGGAGAAGGTCGACTTCGAGCTGTGGTCGCTCGCGGTCTCCGCCATCAACGGCTGCGGCCAGTGCCTGGACTCGCACGAGCAGGTCCTGCGCAAGGCGGGCGTCGACCGCGAGACGGTCCAGGAGGCCTTCAAGATCGCCTCGGTGATCCAGGCCGTCGCCGTCACCCTCGACGCCGAAGCGGCCCTCGCCGCCGAGTAGTCACGCGTACGAGCCTCCGTGCCCCCGCAGCCTTCCCGGCGGCGGGGGCACGGTCGTTCACTTCCGCAGCCGGGCCATCAGGACGCGCATGTCCTCGATCATCGCCGCCGTGACGGCGTCCTCGTCGGGCTCGGGCTCCCCGTCGTCCGCCCACGTCTGGGCGGTGAGCGTGAAGACCGCCCCGCCGTCGACCACCTGGAGCCGGGGCACCACGATGTGCGGGAAGAACAACGCCCGCTCCCCCAGCCCGGGAACCTGCCGCACCTCGACGAGCGCCCGGCCACCGCCGACATCGAACCCGGGGCCGGCCCCGAACTCCGGCTCGGGGTCGGTCTTCTTGTGCAGTTCGACCAGCAGCTGGGCATGGTAGGAGACCCCGGACGTCTGCGTGTCGAGCTCGCAGTACGACCAGTCGGGGGCGGGACTTTCACCATGAATCGGTCTGCCCGACTCGAACCCCCCGGCCAGCCCGCCGAGTGCCTTCAGCGGCTCCTCCTTGCACAGGTCCTCGGCGTGCCGGTAGGCGATCGGCGGGCCGGCGTCCGCGTAACGTTCCCGCACGACCAGCGCCCCCGCCCACACCGCCGAGGCCAGCACCGCCCCGCCCAGGGCCCACAGCCAGGGCGCACGCGGTCCCCGTAACCGCTCCCCCGGCGCGGGCGGCCGAGCCAACTCGGCCGGGCGGTCCGAGGACCACTCGCCCTCCAGCTCAGGCTCGCTGATCATCCCCGGCCTCCCCCGGCGTCCCACCGACGGCGGTGGCCCCGTGCGGCGCGGGACCGGCCGCGACCGGGGCCGCGGCTCCCTCGTACTGCTCGCGCGAGTACGCCCTCAGGTAGCCGACCGCCGTGTTGGTGACGGCCACCAGGGGTACGGCGACCACCGCGCCGCCGATGCCCGCGATCATCCCGCCCGCGGCCACCGCGAGGACCACCGCGAGCGGGTGGACCCGTACCGCCCGGCCCAGGATGAACGGCTGGAGCACGTGTCCCTCGATCTGCTGCACCGCCAGGACCACGAGCAGCACCATCAGCGCGATGAACGGACCCTGCGTCACCAGGGCCACGACCACCGCGAGGGCGCCGGAGACCACGGCGCCGACGAGCGGGATGAAGGCGAACAGGAAGATGAAGACGGCGAGCGGCACGGCCATCGTCACGTCGAGGAAGTAGAGGCCCAGGCCGATGAAGACGGCGTCGATGAGCGCGACGAGCACCGTGCCGCGCACGTACGCGGTCAGGGTGCGCCAGGCGCGCGGACCGGCGCCCGCGAGTCCGGGGCGGGCGGCCGCGGGGACCAGGCCGAGCACCCAGGTCCAGATGCGCTTGCCGTCGTAGAGCAGGAACAGCGTCGAGAACATCGCGAGCAGCATGCCCGTCATCACCTCGACGAGCACCGTCACGCCTTGCAGTCCGGCAGTGGTGATCTGCTCGGTGTTGGTGCCGATCGTCTCGCTGAGGTTCTTCGCGATGTCGTTGATCTGCTTCTCGGTCACGTGGAACGGACTGTCCAGTGCCCAGCGCTTGAGTTCGTCGATGCCGTCGCGGAGCCGGTCGGAGAGGTCGTCGAGGTTCTCCATGACCTGCCAGACCACGAACCAGCCGGCCAGTCCGATGACGACGAAGCCGAGGAAGGCGGTGACGGCGGTCGCGAGCCCGCGCGGCAGGCCGAGCCGGCGCAGCCGGACCACGAACGGCTGGAGCATCGCGGTGACCAGCAGGGCGGCGGCGAAGGCGAGGACGACCAGGCGTACTTCGCTGATCACCTTCATCAGCACCCAGAGCAGTCCGGCGAGCAGCAGGAGCCGCCAGCTGGCCTCGGCGGCGACCCGCACCCCCCACGGGATCACGGCCACCGGGTCGGGCCGCTCGGGCAGCGCGACGTCCGCGCGCGCGACCGGGGGTAGGGGGCCCCCCGCCTCGGCGGCAGCCACGGTGGAAGGGGGCAGCAGCGGCGGCGGCTCGGAAGCCTCCGCCTCGACCTCGGCACGCCGCTCCTGGAGGCGGGCCTCCATCCGGCTCAGCCTGCTCCCGAGCCGGCCGAGCCAGCCCGCTCTCTTCGCCATGTCGTTCCCTTCCCCCGCCCGCCGTGCCGTGCGCCTCGTACGGTCACACCTCGAAAGACCGTACACGCGAGGAGCCCCGCACCGTAGGACGGTGCGGGGCTCCTCGAGGTTGAGTGGGCCGGCTCTAGTACCAGCCGTTGCCCTGGTGGAAGGTCCAGGCCTCGCACGGGCTGCCGTAGCGCTCGTTCATGTAGCCCAGGCCCCACTTGATCTGGGTGGCCGGGTTGGTGCGCCAGTCGGCTCCGGCCGAGGCCATCTTCGTACCGGGAAGCGCCTGGACCAGACCGTAGGCGCCCGAGGACGAGTTCACGGCCTTGTAGTTCCAGGTGGATTCCGCGTTGATGATGTTGGAGAAGCACTGGAACTGGCTGGCCGGGACCATCTGCTGGGCGATGGCCTTGACCTGCGCGACCGTGTACGAGGACTGCGGTGCGAACGCGTCGGCGTCGCGGGTCGAGGACCGGCTGGCGACCTCGTCCCGCTCCTCGCGCTCCGCCTTGGCCTTCGCGTCGGCTTCGGCCTTCTTCGCCTTGGCGTCCGCGGCGGCCTTCTCGGCCTCGGCCTTCTTGGCCTTGGCGTCCTCGGCGGCCTGGAGGCGGGCGGCCTCCTCCGTCGAGCGCTTGGCGTCGGCGTCGGCGGCGAGCGCGATGGCGTCGGCCTGCTGCGTCAGGGTGCCGCTCTGGACATCGACCTGTTCGCCGACGGGGATGTCCGCGAGGAGCGTCGCGCCGGACGCGGTCGTCTCGAGGTCGTTCGAGGAGGCGTCACCAGTGGCAACGCCTACGACTGCGCCGACGGTGGTGACCGCGGTGGCCGAAGCCACTGCGAACCCCCGGACCGAAATCCGGCTCACACGGTGTCCTTCCAGCAGCGTCCGCAGTGACCGCGCGGGCGCGAGAGTGCCCCTGGACACTGGCCTCCGTGGTGATGCGGTCACTGGAGGCGCGGGCCCGTGGGCAACTCCCTTGCGGGGGCTGCCGCGTGAAACTCGGGCGGCATACGGCCATCGGCTGTGGAGTTGTGGTGCTGCGCGCATCCCACGGGGGATACAGGTGTGCCGTATGCGGGGGCCTGACGGAAACCAGACTCTGCCGGACCTCGACGCCGAAGGGCAATTCTGCGTTGCGTGGGAAAGGTCACACCTGGGATGTCGCGGTTGTTTTCGAAAAAGGCCTGTGCGTCGCGGCGCCGCCCGGCTAGGCTCTGGGCCTTTGCCGGGCGGCGCCAACTCTTCATTCCGCTATGGGGTTTTTGACCCTTTCTGGATTACAGCTGCTCCAGCATCTGCGTGACCAGCGCGGCGATCGGAGAGCGCTCCGAGCGCGTCAGCGTGACGTGGGCGAAGAGCGGATGCCCCTTCAGCTTCTCGACGACGGCCACGACTCCGTCGTACCGGCCGACCCTCAGGTTGTCCCGCTGCGCGACGTCGTGGGTGAGCACGACGCGCGAGTTGGTGCCGATACGGGACAACACGGTCAGCAGGACGTTGCGTTCCAGGGACTGCGCCTCGTCGACGATCACGAAGGCGTCGTGCAGCGAGCGTCCGCGGATGTGCGTCAGCGGCAGGACCTCCAGCATCCCGCGGCCCAGCACCTCCTCGATGACCTCCCGCCCGGCGACCGCCGAGAGGGTGTCGAAGACCGCCTGCGCCCAGGGGCTCATCTTCTCGGACGCGTCCCCGGGCAGATAGCCGAGCTCCTGCCCGCCCACCGCGTACAGCGGCCGGAAGACCATCACCTTCTGATGCTGCCTCCGCTCCAGCACCGACTCCAGGCCCGCGCACAGCGCGAGCGCCGACTTGCCGGTACCGGCCCGGCCGCCCATCGAGATGATCCCGATCTCCGGATCGAGCAGCAGGTCGAGGGCGATGCGCTGCTCGGCGCTGCGGCCGTGCAGCCCGAAGGCCTCGCGGTCACCCCGTACGAGCTTCACGTTGCCGTCGGACGTGACCCGGCCCAGCGCCTTGCCGCGCTCGGACCGCAGGACCAGCCCGGTGTGGACGGGCAGTTCGGCGGCCTCTTCCACGTACAGCCGCTCCTCGGAGTAGAGGAGGTCCACCTGTTCGCCGGAGAGGGAGAGTTCGCTCATGCCGGTCCAGCCGGCATCGGTGATGGCGAGCTCCGCGCGGTACTCCTCCGCGAGCAGCCCCACGGAGGAGGCCTTGATCCGCAGGGGGAGATCCTTCGAGACAACCGTGACGTCGTAGCCCTCGGCCTGGAGGTTGCGGGCGACGGCGAGGATCCGCGAGTCGTTGTCCCCCAGCCGGAAGCCTTGGGGCAGGACACCCGGGTCGGAGTGGTTGAGCTCGACACGCAGGCTCCCGCCCAGATCGCCCAACGGGATGGGTGCGTCGAGGCGACCGTAGCGGACCCGGAAGTCGTCGAGCAGGCGCAGGGCCTGACGCGCGAAGTAGCCGAGTTCGGGATGGTGCCTCTTTGCCTCCAGCTCGGTGATCACCACGATCGGGAGCACGACCTCGTGCTCGTCGAAGCGGGTGATCGCGTTGGGGTCTGCCAGCAGGACGCTGGTGTCGAGGACGTAGGTCCGCCTGTCGGGCAGGCGGCGCTTTGTGCTGGTCACCACGGAAGGACGTACCCCCTCGGAAGAGGTCGGGCCATGAAGACCGGACCGGTCAACGGCGCCAATGCAAGGGCCGCTTTCCGGCCCTCCAATCCGTCCGTGCGAACCGCACGCGCGTCCTGGTGCAAAGGGCCTCCCGGGCGGACGGCCCTGTGCCGTCCGCTGAGACTCGACACCCGTGGATCGGACGTCGACCTGCTAGGGGTATGCCCTCGAACAAGCGCCGCCATGCCATGGCATATGACGGACGCTCGGTGAACCCCTGGTGAAGGCCTCGCGAGGGGGGACGGCGGGGGCGTGGGGGCGAATACGGCCCCCGGGGGCTCAGGTTCCGTACCGCCGGTGACGGGCGGCGTAGTCGCGCAGCGCGCGCAGGAAGTCGACCTTGCGGAAGGCCGGCCAGAAGACCTCGCAGAAGTAGTACTCCGAGTGGGCGCTCTGCCACAGCATGAATCCGGACAGGCGCTGCTCGCCGCTGGTGCGGATCACGAGGTCCGGGTCGGGCTGGCCGCGCGTGTAGAGGTGCTCCGCGATGTGGTCGATGTCCAGGACCTCGGCGAGCTCCTCGAAGGAGGTGCCCTTCTCGGCGTGTTCCAGGAGCAGCGAGCGGACCGCGTCCGCGATCTCCTGCCGGCCGCCGTACCCGACGGCGACGTTGACCAGTATCCCCTCGACGTCGTGCGTGGCCTGTTCGGCCTCCTTCAGCACGGACTGGGTCCGGCCGGGCAGGATGTCCAGGTTCCCGACGTGGTGGACGCGCCAGCGGCCGTCGGCGGCGAGGCCGCGGACGGTGTTCTCGATGATGTTGAGCAGCGGGCGGAGCTCGACCTCCGGCCGGTCGAGGTTGTCCGTGGAGAGCATCCACAGGGTGACGACCTCGACGTCCGTCTCGGTGCACCAGCCCAGCATCTCGGAGATCTTGTCGGCTCCGGCCTGATGGCCCTGCTCCGTCGTACCTCCGGACGCCTTGGCCCAGCGCCTGTTTCCGTCCAGGATGACGCCGATGTGCTTGGGCGCCGCGTCATGGTCGAGGCGGCCTTCCACCCGGCGTGCATAGAGCCTGTACACCAGGTCGCGCAGCTTCACGATCTTCCAGCCCCTCCGTGCAAAGCCCCCGTGCGAATTGCGGTCCTCCCCCGAGGCCGCCACATTACTGCGCGGCGGGATCGGGTACCCAACTCGGTCCGTCACACGTACGTGATAGGGAGGACATCGTGACTGATAACAATCCCTATCGGGCAGACCCCTCGCGCTACGACTCCATGGAGTACCGGCGCACCGGCCACAGCGGCCTGAGGCTCCCCGCCGTCTCCCTCGGCCTGTGGCACAACTTCGGTGACGACACGGCGCTGGAGTCCCAGCGTGCCATCCTGCGCCGGGCCTTCGACCTCGGCGTCACCCACTTCGACCTGGCCAACAACTACGGCCCGCCGCCCGGCTCGGCCGAGCTCAACTTCGGCAAGGTCTTCGCCCAGGACTTCGCGGCCCACCGCGAGGAGCTGGTCCTCTCCACCAAGGCCGGCTACCTGATGCACCCCGGCCCGTACGGCGAGTGGGGCAGCCGCAAATACCTGCTCGGCTCGCTCGACGCCTCGCTGAAGCGGATGGGAGTGGACTACGTCGACATCTTCTACTCGCACCGCTTCGACCCGGACACCCCGCTGGAGGAGACCATGGGCGCGCTCGCGTCCGCGGTGCGGCAGGGCAAGGCGCTGTACGTCGGCGTGTCCTCGTACACGGCCGAGCAGACGGCCGAGGCGGCGCGGATCCTCGTCGACATGGGGGTGCGGCCGCTGATCCACCAGCCCTCGTACTCCATGATCAACCGCTGGACGGAAGAGGACAGCCTGCTGGACACACTGGAGGAGGCCGGCATGGGCTGCATCTCCTTCGTGCCGCTCGCCCAGGGGCTGCTGACCGGCAAGTACCTCCAGGGCATCCCGGCGGGCTCGCGGGCCACGCAGGGCAAGTCCCTGAGCCCCGACCTGCTCTCGGAGGAGGTCGTCCGCCGCCTGAACGGGCTGAACGAGATCGCCGCGCGGCGCGGGCAGTCGCTGGCGCAGCTGGCGCTGCAGTGGGTGCTGCGGGACGACCGGATGACGTCGGCGCTGATCGGCGCGTCGAGCGTGAAGCAGCTGGAAGAGAATGTGGCCGCGCTGTCCGGTGCGCCGCTGTCGGAGCAGGAACTGAAGGAGATCGATTCCTTCGCGGTCTCCACCCCCGGCACCAACATCTGGGCCCAGCGGGGCTGACCTGCGCGTTCCCCCCTGTGGCGGCGGAAACAAAAAACGGGCCGGTCCGTGGGGGGGATACGGACCGGCCCGAGGGGGGGGTTCCACCATAACCCTTCGTAAAGCGTGCTGCGTGCAACACCGCGCGATGATTACGCTCCGAATCCACCGAGCAGCAATCCGGTGAGCGTTCCGGCGGCCATGAAGGGCCCGAAGGCGAATCCGGTCCTCGATGTCGCCCGGCCCCGCAACACAAGGGCCAGACCGTATACGGCCCCGTAGAGGAACCCCAGGAACGCCCCCGCCATCCATACCCCCCACCCGTACCACCCAAGAGCGACGCCGAGGGGCAGCGCCAGCTTGACGTCGCCGCGCGCCAGGCCGGCGGGGTTGATCAGGTGCAGGAGCAGGTACGAGGCCCAGAGCGCTCCCCCGCCCAGCAGCGCCAGCCGCCAGGACCCGGCGGAGCCGGGGAGCAGGGCGGCCGCGCCGAGGAGGGCGGCGGCGGCGGCGCCGAGCGGGAGGGTCAGGACGTCGGGCAGCCGGTGCACGGCGAGGTCGACGAGGGAGAGCAGGACGAGCACCGGGGTGAGGACGACGAAGACCACTGCCTCGGGGCGGGGGCCGACGGCTGCGCCCAGGGCCGTTGTCGCGGCGGCGGTGACGGCGGCGGCGAGCGCGGGCCGGGGGCCGTAGGTGGGGCCCCGCCCCGGGCAGCGGGCGGGGCCGAGCCAGCCGGCGAGGGGGTGACCGTCGGGGCAGCGGCCTTGCCAGGGGTCCTCCGGCGGTACGGAGAGCCGGTACGCGGGGCGGGGCAGCAGCAGGCCGGCGGCGATGCCGTACGCGGCCGCGAGGGTGATCAGGACCAGGCTCATCCGGTGACGGTAGGCGCGGGCGGGCGGTGGCGGGATGGGCCCGGGGGCCCAAGCCCTGGCCGGGCGGGGGTGCGGGTGGGGGCCGGTGCCGGTGCCGGGGCGGGGTGTCGTCCCCGGCCCCGGCCCTAGGGTGGCCGCCATGAGGCAGTGGCGCGATGGGCCGGGGATCCTGCGGGTGGGCGGGTTGGTGGTGGCATTGGAGGTGGCCGCCTCGTATCGGGCGCGGACGCGGGGGCTGCTCGGGCGGGACGGGATCGAGGGCGCGATGCTGCTGACCCCCGCGGCGAGCGTGCACACGTTTCGTATGGGGTTCGCCATCGATGTCGCCTACCT
Source organism: Streptomyces sp. NPDC003042 (assembly GCF_053591315.1). Taxonomy (NCBI): domain Bacteria; kingdom Bacillati; phylum Actinomycetota; class Actinomycetes; order Kitasatosporales; family Streptomycetaceae; genus Streptomyces; species Streptomyces sp. NPDC003042. The sequence goes on along the minus strand of NZ_JBSFTP010000006.1, from coordinate 72,327 downwards.
GGACCGCGGCTTGCGGGTGCTGGATGTCGTGACGATGGTCCCGGGGAGGCTCGGCCGCCCGCGGCTGCGGGCGCGGCACGTGCTGGAGGCCGAGGCCGGGGCGATGGAGCGGTGGGGGCTGCGCGCCGGAAGCCGGGTGGACATCCTCTAGGTCGTGGGGCCCCTGGGCGGTAGGTTGGGGCGGTTGAGCTGGGGTGTGTGTCAGGGGAGCGGCATGACGGAGAACGCGCGCATCAAGGCGCTGGAGCAGATCATGCCGGCGACGCATGGAGCCGACGAGGACATCGACTGGCAGGCGGCGGAGGCCGTCTGGGGGACGAGGTTCCCGGCCGACTTCGTCGCGTTCATGGGGCGCTTCGGCGCGGGGTCCATCAACGGCGAGGCCAGCATCCTGCTGCCGCTGCCCAAGCCGGGGCTCCAGTGGGACCCGGCGGAGATGGCCGAGGAGACCGCCAATGCCCGCCAGGCGTGGGTGGCCGGGGGTGGCCGGGCCGCCTTCGACGTGGATCCGGAGTCGATCATCGCCTGGGGTGTCGCCGGCGGGTCCGACATCCTGTGCTGGCTCACCTCCGATCCCGACCCGGAGCGCTGGCCGGTCCTGGTGGTCGGACGGCACACCGCCGATTCCTTCGCGGTGCATCCGTACGGCATGGCCGAATTCCTGCTGCTGCTGTGTTCCGACGAGTTCGACGTGAACCCCGTGAGCATCACCTTCTGGGACGGCGACCACCTCAGCTTCGTGCACTGGCGCAAGGCGCAGCGGCGTTGGCAGGAGGGCCGGAACCCCGAGACGGGCGAGCCCGACCCTTACGCGGGCGAGTTGGCCGACTAACGCGCCTCCGAGCCCTACAGCCCGTTTCCCGGCAGGAAACGGGCTTTTCGGCATGTCTACGCGCGTCCGGCTTGTTGATCACATATCGGAAAACACCAGCCGGAAAGGCCGCAGTTGGAGCATTGAACACAACTGCCGCCCCAATGGCACCAATCGCCCTGTCGTCAGGAGAGAATTCCGGCCAACGTACCCAAAAACAGGGAAGTCACTCGTGCGACGAAGAATGTTCGGCGCGGCCGCCACGGCGGTCGTGTTCGGTCTGCTGGTACCGCTGTCCGGCTGCGGGAGTCCCGCGGGCGACGACGGTGACGGCACCACGCTGCGCCTGGTCGCCGCCGAATACGGCGACAGTTCGGCCAACAGTTCCAAGGCCTTCTGGGACAAGGCGACGGCCGATTTCACCGCCTCCCACCCCGGCATCAAGGTCGAGGTGCAGCTCCTCCCGTGGGCCGACATCGACCGCGAGGTCTCCCGTATGGTCAAGGCCGGCAACGCGCCGGACATGGCGCTCATGGGCTCCTATTCGGATTTCGCGGCGCAGGGCAAGCTCTATTCCGCCGACGAGCTGCTCTCGGTCACCGCGGAGGCGAACTTCCTCCAGCCCCTCGCCGAGGCCGGTTCAGTCGGCAGCACCCTCTACGGCCTGCCCTTCGTGGCGAGCAGCCGCCTCCTCTTCTACAACCAGGCCCTGTTCACCAAGGCCGGTGTCTCCGCCGCGCCCAAGACCTGGTCGGATCTGAAGGCCGCCGCCAAGGCGCTGAAGGACAAGGGTGTGAAGTACCCCTACGCCATGCCGCTGGGCCCGGAGGAGGCGCACGCGGAGGCGATGATCTGGGAGCTCAGCAACGGCGGCGGCTACGTCGACAGCAGCGGCAACCTCAGCCTGGCGTCGGAGCAGAACGTCTATACGTTCCGCTGGATCAGGGAGAACCTGGTCACGCCGGGCCTGCTCGGCCCGACGCCGCCGTCGCAGCTCAACCGCGCCGACGCCTTCTCCGCCTTCCTGCGCGGCGAGGTCGGCATGCTCAACGGCTATCCCTCGCTCTTGCACGAGGCGCGTGCCAAGGGCATCACCGTGGAAGCCGTGTCGATGCCGGTCTCGGACAGCCTCGGCCGCGAGGAGACGCCGCCGACCGTGGGCGTCGCCGACTGGATGATGGCGTTCAAGCAGAACGGCAAGCGCGAGCAGATCGGCACGTTCCTGGAGTTCGTCTACCAGGACAAGACCCTGTCGGACTTCGCGGGCCGCTACCACCTGCTGCCTTCGACGGTCTCCGCCTCCCGCACTCCCGCGGGCGGCGGACTCGACAGTACCGACGTGCAGTTCCTGACCGCCCTGCGCGGCGCCCAGCTGTACCCGGTGAACAACCCGTCCTGGGTGACGGTCAGCGACACCATCAAGCGGAACATCGGCCGCGCCGTGGATCCTTCCGGCGACCCCAAGTCCGTCCTGGAGGACATCGCCACGAAGGCGACCGAGGCCGGCAAGAAGAAGAAGAACTGAAGGACCCCTCGACACGGGACCTTCGCCTCCCTGCCGCACCCCATCCCGTGCGGCAGTATGGCTGTGACGGCACTTGATCCGAGGCCGCCGGCCCAGTCGCCCGCCGAGCACTCACGAGGTGCACGGGGCGGCCGGCCTCCTCCCTCCCGCTCTCCGCCCGGCCCCGGCCCCGGCCCCGGCCCGCCCTCAGCGTTGGCCGTTCTTCGCGGAGAACGCCGTGCGGTACTCCGCGCAGCTGGAATCCCAGCGCAGGGTGCCCGTGAGCGTCCCGAAGCCCGAGCGTGTAACCGACCATTCCACCGTGTACTCACCGGTGTCACATGTGATCCGCTTGGCGCCCGCGACCTGGTGACGCCCCGTCGCCGGCTGACCGGCCAGTTCCTCGCGCACCTCCGCCACCTTCGCGCGCTTCGCGTCGCGCAGCACCGCGTGCAGGGCGACCGGGTGCTTGCCCTCCTTGGTGGTCAGGGCCTTCTTGACCAGCGTCGAATCGGACACCGACCAGGCGAACTCGTACGAGGGCAGCCACGCCAGCGTCTTGGGGTCGGGGACCTCGCGCTCCCACTCCTGGGCGCCCTCGGGACCGGGCCGGGTGACCGTCTTGTACTGCACCCCCGGGTGGAAGCGGAACTGCGCCTCCACCTTGTGCTGGTCGTCCTTGGTCCACATCGACTTCATGGCCTTCTCGCCGCCGGCCGGATCCTGGAGGTACGCCGTCGCGGGCGCGGCGGTGGCGGCCCCCTGGACGAGGGCGGGAAGGAGGGCCGCGGCGGCGGCGAGGGCGAGGGCTGCGGTACGGGTGGGCTTCATGCCCGGCCCAACGGGCCCCCGCGGCGGGCCGGAACGACGCCGGGCGCGCGTTCACCCGTACGGAGCGGGCAGCCGACGCACACCTGACGAACTCCCCGCCGCGCCAGGAATATGACCCGACCGCACCTGCTTGGCTGTGCTTCGGACGACGGAAACGATCCGTCGTACGGCCATGGGGGATGACATGAGCGTGACGGTGGACGGCACGGTGGCGGCGGGCTGGGAGTCGGTCCGGGAGGAGTTCGAGGCCTTCGTGGCGGCCGAGCCGAACCCGCCCGAGGCGCAGCTCGCGGTACGTCACCACGGGCGGACCGTGGTGGACCTGTGGGGCGGGGAGGACACCGACGGCGACACCCTGAGCGGGGTCTACTCGATCACCAAGGGCGCCGCGCACCTGGTGGTGGCGCTGCTCGTGCAGGACGGCGTACTGGACCTGGAGCGTCCGGTGACGGCGTACTGGCCGGAGTTCACCGGGGACGGCAAGGAGCGGCTGACGGTACGGCAGCTGATCGCGCACGGGTCCGGGCTGATCAACTCGGACCAGGGGTTCTCCTACGAGGAGATGGCGGACGACGCCTTCATCGCGGCCCGCCTGGCCACGCAGAAGCCGTACTGGGAGCCCGGCACGGCGTACGGCTACCACGCCTTCGTGATCGGCGCGCTGACCGGCGAGCTGGTGCGGCGGGTGACGGGCAGGTCGCTCCAGGAGGTCTATGAGGAGCGCGTACGGGCGCCGTACGGGCTGGACCTCTACATGGGGCTGCCGACCGCGCACGAGGCCCGGTGGAAGCCGGTCCTGGAGATGCTGCCGACGCCGGGGCAGGCGGCGGCCCTGGCCGCGCTCGGGGCGCCGTCCGGCCTGATGAAGATCGCCTTCAACGCCCACCGGGAACCCCCGATGGACCTCGTCACGTACGCCAACCACCCCATGGTGCGGGCCCTGGGGCCCGCCTCGGCGGGCGGCATCGGCACGGCGCGCGGTGTGGCGGCCCTGTACGCGGCGGCCATCGGCGAGCGGGGCGGCCGGGCCGCGCTGCTGAAGCCGGACACGGCGGCCGAGTTCGCCCGGCTGCACACCCCCGGCCAGGACCTGGTCACCCCGGACAAGGACCACTTCGGGCTGGGCTTCGAGCAGCAGCACGCGGTGGGCCCGCAGGCCTTCGGCCACTCCGGGGCGGCGGGCGGCCTGGGCTTCGCCGACCCGGTCACGGGGATCGCGTACGGGTACACGCGCCGCCGTTTCGGCTTCCCGGGCGGCCAGGCACCGGAGAACGGGCGCCTGACGGCGGCGGTGCTGAAGGTGGCGCGGGCTCTGGACCGGCCCCTGGGCGGGCCCGTGGAGCGGTAGTCAGGCCTGGCCGGTCTCGAAGCGGCTGACGCGGCCGTCCGGGGTGACGTCGAAGCGCCAGGCGGTGCGCATCTCGCCCCAGGTGTCGTTGCGGTAGTCGACGACCAGGGCGCGGCCGCCGTCGGACTCGGAGACGACCGCCATCTGTCCGCCGGAGGAGAAGATCTCCTTGTCCGCCCACTGGCCGAGGTCACGGTCGGAGCCGTCGTCGGACATGGTCGCGTCGGGGGTGAGGACCGCCATGAAGGCGTCCTGGTCCCCGGCGTTGACGGCGGTGACGAAGGCGCGGACGGCGGGGTCGGTCAGCTGGGCCGGGTCGATCACGGAAGCCTCCTGGTCGGGCGTACGTCGGCTGCGCGTACGGGGCCGCGCGCGACCAGGGAACACCGCGGGCGGGTCCGGGGCCCCGACCCTCACCCGTTCGCCGCCGGTCGGCGTGTCAGGGGAGCCGGGGGCCGCGGACCCGCCCGCGCGTCCGCGTTGCTAGTGGGCGAGTGAATCCCGCTGCACCGGGGCGGACTTGGCGGCCTCGGCCGGACCCGGACCCGGACCGGCGTCCGCGCCGGGACCCGCGCCCCGCAGCGGGACCTCCTTGACGAACCAGGCGGCCGCGAAGCCCAGTACGGCGATCACCGCGCCCAGCAGGAACGCCGAGTGCGTACCGGCGGCCACCGCGTGCTGGTACGCGTCGCGCACCGCCTCCGGCAGCTTGGCCAGGCTCGCCGCGTCCAGCTGGGCGGAGCCCGCGGCGGTGGCGGCCTCCGGGCCCAGCCGGTCGGCCATGGTGTCGGTGACCCGGGTGGTGAAGAGCGAGCCCATCAGGGCCACGCCGAAGGAGCCGCCGAGCGTACGGAAGAGGGTGGCCGAGGAGGAGGCGACACCCATGTCCTTCATCTCGACGCTGTTCTGCGCGACCAGCATGGTGATCTGCATCAGGAAGCCGAGACCGGCGCCGAGGACGGCCATGTAGACGCCGGAGACCAGGCGCGAGGTGCCGGTGTCCATCGTCGCGAGCAGGAACATCCCGACGACCATGCAGGCGCCGCCGACGATCGGGAAGACCTTGTACTTGCCGCTGTTGGTGGTGACCCGGCCCGCGATGAGCGAGACGACCATCATCGAGAGCAGCATGGGCAGGAGCAGCAGCCCGGAGTTGGTGGCGGAGGCGCCCTGCACCGACTGCTGGAACAGCGGCAGGTAGAGCACGCCGCCGAACATGGCGAAGCCGACGAGGAAGCCGATCACCGACATGAGGGTGAAGTTGCGGCTGCGGAAGATGTGCAGCGGCAGGACCGGCTCGGCGGCCTTGGTCTCGGCGTAGAGGAAGGCGGCGAAGGCCAGCAGGCCGACGGCGCCCAGGCCGATGATCTCGCCGGAGCCCCAGGCGTACTCGGTGCCGCCCCAGGTCGTGACCAGCACGGTCGAGGTGATGGCGAGGGTCAGCAGGCCCGCACCCCAGTAGTCGATCTTCCCCTGCGCCTTCTTCTTGGGCAGGTGGAGCACGGCGGTGACCATCGCCAGCGCCACGGCGCCGAGCGGGAGGTTGATGTAGAAGGACCAGCGCCATCCCATGTGATCGGTGATGGTGCCGCCGACCAGGGGCCCGCCGATCATGGCGAGCGCCATCACACCGGCCATCATGCCCTGGTACTTGCCGCGCTCACGGGGCGGTATCAGGTCGCCGATGATCGCCATGACGCCGACGATCAGACCGCCGGCGCCCAGGCCCTGGACGGCCCGGAAGCCGATCAGCTGGCCCATGTCCTGGGCCATGCCGCTGAGGGCGGAGCCGATGAGGAAGATGACGATCGAAGTGAGGAAGGAGCCCTTCCGCCCGTACATGTCGCCGATCTTTCCCCAGATGGGGGTCGAGGCGGCGGTGGCGAGGGTGTAGGCGGTGACCACCCAGGAGAGGTGTTCCAGACCGCCGAGCTCACCGACGATGGTGGGCATCGCGGTGCCGATGATCATGTTGTCCAGCATGGCCAGCAGCATCGCGATCATGAGCGCCATGAGGACGACGCGCAGGCTGCGCGGCTTCACCTCCCGGGAGGTCCCGGCCGCTTCGACTGCCTCACTCATGTCCACTCCACTTACTTGCCGCCCGGCTAGTTACTATCATGGGGAAGTTAGTCCCGTAACTAGCCGGTCGTCAAGTAAGTACGTGTAGGGAGCAACATGCCCAGCAGCGGTCCGCAGCAGCGGCGCGGCAACACGCGCCAGCGCATCCAGGACATCGCGCTGGAGCTGTTCGCCGAACAGGGATACGAGAAGACGTCGCTGCGCGAGATCGCGGAGCGGCTGGAGGTCACGAAGGCGGCGCTGTACTACCACTTCAAGACCAAGGAAGACATCATCATCAGCGTCTTCGACGACGTGACGCGCCCGATCGACGAGCTGATCGAGTGGGCGCAGGAGCAGCCGCCGACGCTGGAGATGAAGCGGGAAGTACTGCGGCGCTACAGCGAGGCCATGGCGGCGGGCGCGCAGCTGTACCGCTTCATGCAGGAGAACCAGGCGACCATGCGGGAGCTGACCATCGGCGAGACGGTCAAGCGCCGGCTCTTCACGCTGGTGGAACTGCTGCGCACGGAGGAGGGCCCACTGACGGACCAGGTCCGCTGCGTGAGCGCCCTCTTCACGCTGCACGCGGGGATGATGTTCCTCCAGCACGTGGAGGGCGACCCGGAGGAGACCCGCCAGGCGGCCCTGGAGGTCGCGACGGACCTCATCACCCAGGCCCACCACGGGGCATAACGCACCGACGGCCCACCGGTCAGCCCGTCAGATACCCGGCGGCACCGCCCCGCGGCAGGCTCGCCCAGGTCCGCGTCCCCCCACCGGGCTCCCGCGACTCCCCGAACCCCCACGCCCCGCCGCACTCCCGCACCACCGCCCCCATCACCCGCAGCGCGGCCCGCCGCCGGGCCTCGCAGTGCGCGGCGAGGCGGGGGTGGGCGTGGGCGGCGTGCCCGTCGTAGGCGATCAGCCGGAGGGAGTCGTCCCGGTAGCGGAGGGAGAGGTACAGGCTCCGCCCGGGATCGAGCTGCCAGGCGGCGGCCATGAGCTCCCCGGTCACCTGCACGGCGGCGTCCGCGAGCGGGTCGAGCCGGTACACGTGCAGCACGGACCGTACGGCGTTCCGCGCGATCTGCGCGCTGTACGGGGCCCCGGGCACGGTGAAGCTGCAACTCAGCGACTCGGGCGACGGCGGCCCGTCCCCCGCCGGAGCGGGCGGGGACACCGGGCAGGAGGTGGAGGGGGCGGGCATCGCGTACTCCCTGGCGTGACGTGGCTGGTGGGCTGACGTGACTGCGGTGAGCTCGGCGCGCACGGGTGGCTGACGCGGACGGGGAGCGTGGCTCGTCGCCGAGGCCGGAGGCATGCTGCGGCGATGCACTTCAACTGCCCTGCGTGAGCGGTGCGTTACCCACTGTAGCGCGATGGTGCACATTTTTACACCAGTACGTGAAAATATGGGCTCGCTGGCCGCCCAGAGGCCCAACAGGGCAGACTGCGAGCGGCAACCAGAGGGAGGACGCATGGGATCCAGACCAGCCCCGACGGAACGGCAGCGCCGACTGGGAGCAGAGCTACGGCGGATGCGACTGTCCGCCGACCTCTCCGCAGAGAAGGTGGCCGGACTGCTCGGCATCGACCGGCCACGCCTCTCACAGATCGAGCAGGGCTTCCGGACCATCGGCGCCGACCGGCTACGGACCCTGGCCTGCAACTGCGACTGCGCAGACGAGGCGTACATCGACGCCCTCGTCGCGATGTCCCAGCCCAACCAACGCGGGTGGTGGGACCGTTACCGGGGCTCCCTGCCTGCCGGTCTGCTCGACATCGCCGAGCTGGAGGCGCACTCACCCCACCTGCGGACCGCGCTGACGGTTCACGTTCCCGGGCTGCTCCAGACCTCCGACCACGCGCTGGCCATCTTCCGCGTCGCTGTTCCGCCCCTTCCGGAGCACGAGGTCGCGTTGCGGCTGGCGTTCCGTATCGAACGTCAGCAGATACTCGACTCCGCCGAGCCTGCCCGGTACACGGGAATCGTGCACGAAGCCGCCCTGCGCATGCAGTTCGGCGGAGCGCAGGTGGCGAAGGCGCAGCTGGAACACCTGCTGCGCAAGTCCGAACAGGACAACATCACCGTCCTCGCCATCCCGTTCGGCGCGGGCGCCTTCCCGGGATCGGGACAGACCCTGGCCTACGCCGAGGGACCTGTCTCCCAGCTGGACACCGTCCAGGTCGACAGCACGCACGGTCCCGAATACCTGCACGGTGAGGCACAGTTGGCCAAGTACCGGGCGCACCTGGACTGGATGCAGAAGATCGCGCTGTCCCCACAAGGGACACGGGACCTCATCCACTCCATTGCGCAGGACCTCTGAGGGAGCAACGATGCCGGACATCTCCTGGGAAGACCCGTACTGCGCCGAAGGCAGCGCCTGCTACAGAATCGGGGTGGACGGGGACGGCAACAGCTACATCGCCATCGCGGGCGCGGAGGCCACGTACCTCACGGACAGCACGGCCGCGCTACGCCAGCTCATCCTGGACATCAAGGCCGGCAAGGCGGACCACCTGCTGACGGACTAGCTCAGGCCGGTGGCCACCGACTGGAGCCACGCGCCGTACGAGTAGGGCGCCGGCGGCTCGACCTCCATGCCGAGTTCCGCAGCCGCGAGGGCGTAGTCCGACTCACCGAGGGGCAGAGCGAGCAGTTCGTGGAGCTCCCCGACCAGCCGCGCCACGAGCTGCGGGTCGGTGGTGGCGGCGTAGTCCTGCACGGCGGCGTCGTGGTCGGGGAACTCGTCGGTGATGTCCTGCGAGAACCAGCCGCCGAGCAGCTGCGCAGTCTCGGGGAAGCGGGCGTGCCACTCCCAGTGGGTGGCCGGGGTCGCGGGCGCGGGGACCGCGCCGTCCTCGACGCTCTGCTTGAGGTGGTCGGCGAGGACGAGGAGCCAGTCCTGGATCGCGGACTCCGGCAGCCCCGTGTCGGGGACCGCGTAGAACTCACCGAGGCTCAGCCGAAGGCGGCCCGGGGGCGTACGGCTGTACTCGCGCAGCTGGCGCTCCGCCTCGGCGATGGCCCACGGCCGGGTGTGCCAGGTGTGGCGCAGGTACGCGTCCAGGGCCGCGCTGCGCTTCTCGGCGGTGTCGTCGGCGGACTGGCCGAGGTAGGCGCGCATCACCTGGTCCAGCTCGCCGTAGCGGCGGTCGTGTTCGAGGGGCTTCATGGACACGGTGGCGGGCCTCTAGAGGTAGATCGGGACGGAGGTCTGCACGACGAAGCCGTGGGGGCTGGCCGGCTCCCGGCGCAGGACCACGCGGGCGGAACGTACGTCGACGGGCTCTCGCCCGGCGAGCGCCATGGCCTGAAGAAGCACCCGCCCGACGGGCTCCTCCCGCGACGGCCACGCAGCCTCGACGGCCAGGCGCGCGCGGGTGCCCTGGGCGAGCCAGCGGTGGATGACCTGCTCGTTGGCGGTCACGACCTGCTGGGTGGCCCAGTGGGCGGTTTCCCGGTCGGGGTAGGTGGCGGATCTGGTGAGCATGGGGCCATTCTCTCGCGGTGGGTCAGTAGTCGGCGGCGAAGGTCCAGAAGAGACCGACCTCGGTGTCGGAGACCGCGACGAGTCCGATGTCCTCCGGGTAGATGGACATCTGGTGCCAGCTCCGGAAAGTGGAGCTGTAGTCGGGATGCCTGTTGTCGTAGGCCTGGGCGACATTGGTGCGGAAGGTGGCCTGAAGCCCGTAGCGGGACAGCAGGGTGTGGGTCACCGCGAGCAGCTCGTCCAGGCTCTCTGCGAATCCCTTCAGCGCCTTCGGCAACATGCACCCGTCGGCCGTCATGGCGATCAGCTGTTCGGCAGCGGCGTCCCGGTCGATTTCGTAGAGGCGCTCCGCGAGCATGTCCGGGGTCGGGGGCAGGAACGGACAGGCGGGCTGCCGGCCCGATTCCTCCGGCAGGTTCCCTCCCTCGCCCTCCCACTCGATGATGCTGTCATCCAGGGTGAGCCAGCCCCGTGGGTCGGGGACCGCACGGTTCATGACGTCGAGCACGTCTAGCCGCCAGTCCTCGTGCCGGCGGGGGCCGGTGGCGATGTAGGCGAAGTTGGAGCCGTACAGGTGCTGTACGGCGGTTTCCCAGGCGGCCTGTTCCACGGACATGCACGAAAGCCTTCTGCGGATGACCTGCTCGTTGGCGGTCACGACCTGCTGGGTGGCCCAGTGGGCGGTTTCCCGGTTGGGGTACGTGGCGGATCGGGTGAGCATGGGGCCATTCTCTCGCGGTGGGTCAGTAGTCGGCGAAGGTCCAGAAGACGCCGACCTCGGTGTCGGAGACGACGACGAGCCCGTTGTCGTCCGAGTAGACGGACATCGCGTGCCGGCCCAGGCTAGAGGAGGAGTAATCCGGGTTCCGGTTGTCGTACGCCAGGGTGACGTTGGTGAGGCAGGTGAACTGCGGGCCGAATCGGGCGAGGACGGTGCGCGCCATCTCCAGGAGCTCGTCCAGACCTTCCGCGAAGGACCGAAGTCCCCTCGGCAGCCAGCAGCTGTCGTCGGTCATCGCGACCAGCTGGTGTGCGGCGGCCTCTGGGTCGATCTCGTAGAGCTGCTCGGCAAGCTGTTCCAGGCTGGGAGGCAGGAACGGGTACGAGGACCCTTCCGCCGGTCCACCGCCCTCCGGGGCCAGGTGGTCATCCAAGACCAGCCATCCCCGGGCGTCGGGCACGGCCCGGTTCATCACGGCCAGGACATCGAGCCGCCAGTCTGAATGCTCGCGGGCCCCGGTGGCCATGTACGCGAACGAGTTGTCGTGCAGGTGGTGCAGCGCGGCTTCCCACGCGGCCTGTTCCACAGACATGTACGAAACCTTCTAAGGAGTGGGCGCGGGAGCGGGCATGGACGTCAGCACGGTGAACGCCGGATCCCGGCCCGGGGTGTACTTGATTCTCGTCTCGACGTGCGTCACGTCGACCACCCTGGCCTCCATTCCGTGTTCCTTGTATCCGGTGCCGGGGACGCTCGGGTCCGCAGCCTTGCTCACACTTCGCCCGCTGACCTCGCCATTCGGCGCCTCGGACTCAAATGGTTCGGTCGCTCCCGGAGCCGGTGGTGGCGGTCCCGTCAGCCAGGCCTTGATCGCGGCGGCGTTCCGGTTGAGGTTGTACTGAGTGAGTTCCTGCGCCCGCTCGTAGTTCGGGAAGGCGGAGGAGCCACTGATCTTGGGCTTTCCGTGGGGCCAGGCGTCTGTGGTGTGCCCGGGGTTGTTCTGCTGGTCGCGGAGCCGCTGTACGAGCTGATCGTCGGTCTTGCCCACGTGCTTGTCCAGCGTATGGCCGTTGTCCAGCCACTCGTTGCTCGCCAGGTCCAGCGTGTACTTGCCGGTCTGCTTGTCCTCCGTGAGCCAGCGCTGCGGGTCCTTGAACTCGTCCAGCGCGCGGCCGCCGAAGCCGTGAGCGCGGGCCACTCCCGCCTCGAACTTGGGGGCGCTGAGGTGGGCCTCGTCCAAGGGGTCCTTCATGGCCTCGAAGCGTGCCGTGAGCCAAGCCGGCTCTGCGGGCCGACAGGCGGCGATGCCGGCATCGGACCCGGCTCCGCCATGGCTCGCGCCAGCGCCGAGACGTCCTGGTTGCCCTGCACTCGCTTCATCGAGGCCAGGACCTCCAGTTCCTGTTCCGTGAAGCCGTCGCGACTGAGCCGGGTCGCCTCCTCAAGGAGCACCAGGACCTGCCGGATCCGGACGGCGTCCTCGGCCACACCTCGATGAAGGCTGCGGTACGCGGTGGCCGTGGGTCCGCCCCAGCCCGCCCCGATGCTGTCGACGACGGCATCCATCTGCTCGGTCTGCCGTTCCAGGTAACCCTGCATGGCGTCGAGGGCGTTGGCGAGTTTGGTCAGCTCGTCCTCCGCCACATAAAGATCAGCGTTGTGCATCCCGCCCCCGTCCGCCTTGTCCGCGACCGCGTACGTACGTTCCCCGCATCCGAAGATCACTCTAGTTGCCGACGCGACCCCGCCGTCAGGCGGGGAGGTAGTCGGCGGCCCCGCCCCGCGGCAGGCTGGCCCACGTCCGTGTCCCGCCGCCGGGCTCGCGCGACTCCCCGAAGCCCCACGCCCCGCCGCACTCCCGCACCACCGCCCCCATGACCCGCAGCGCGGCCCGCCGCCGGGCCTCGCAGTGTGCGGCGAGGCGTGGGTGGCGTGCCCGTCGTAGGCGATCAGCCGCAGGGAGTCGTCCCGTAGCTGACGGAGAGGTACGGGCTCCGCCCGGGATCGTTCGACAGGCCGCGCTACGCCAGCTCATCCTCGACATCAAGGCCGGCAACGCGGACCACCTCCTGACGGAATGAGCTGACCCGCTCCGGCCGCCGAGGGACCGGAGCGCGTCGGCATGTGCCAGGACTACGTCAGGGCAGGTTCACGGTTCCCGCGATCGCCCGATGGTCGGAGGGGAAGGAGGAGCTGTCCACGTAGCAGGACGACCAACTGGCGTTGGCCGGGCCGAAGATGTAGTCGATCTTCTCCTGCGTGTCGTTCGTGGCGCGGTTCGATGCGCTGTCGCACTCCTTGTGGCCCGCGCTGTAGAAGCGCTGGGAAATGGACTCGGTCGGCGTCGCGTTCAGGTCCCCGCCGAAGACCGTGCGGTAACCGGCGTTCCCGAAGGTGCTGACGATCCGGTTCAGTTCGACGGACTGGTCCTCACGGATGTCACGCCCGTCCACGTCGTCCTCGTTCCGAGAGGTGAAGTGCGTCGTGCACACGCTCACCGCCCAGTTGTCGGCGATCGCGCACAGCGCGGTGCGCTGCTCGACGTTGATCGCGTCGGGCGAGGGCAGCGGGTACGCCTCGAACCAGGTGTTCGACTCCGGCACCGCGATGGCCACGCCGTAGGCGCCGCGGTCCGCACCGGGCGTGTCACGGGCGCAGGATTTCTGGGCCTGCAGAGACGTGTCCTTGACCTTGTACGTGATGGGGGCGAACCGCACATCCCACTTGACCGGGCTGATGCCCTCCAGCATCAACTCCAGCGGCTTGGCGTACTTCTCGCAGAACTCCTGGAGTACGAGCACGTCCGGCACGCCGTTCGGCAGCTCGTGGATCTGACCCTTGACCCGGTCGGCGAACTCGGTCGGCGTGTCCTTGTAGAAGTCGCATGTGCTGTTGTTCGTGCAGACATTCCAGGACATCACCTCAAGGTTCTTGGCCATTCCGGCCTGCGCCGGAGGGAGGACCCGATTCGAGGGGATGAGCTTGATCTCGAACTTCTCCCACTGCTCGATGCTCGTCGCACTGGACCGAAGAAGGCCGTAGTCGGGGCTCTCCTTGGGAAAGTCGATGCGCGCGGAGACGAATTTCTTGACGACGTCGTCCATCAGTGCGTAGATGTCACCGCCCAGAGGTACGAGAGTGAAACGCTGCCGCAAGCCGATGGGGTCGGCGCTCCCGGCCCGCAGCATGCCGGTGCGGGGCGGCGCCTCCTCTGTTTCCGCTGAGACGTACAGGCCGTTCGCCTCCGACCTCAGGGTGCCCGTGAGGCCGTACTCCTCTCCGGTGCGCCGCATGGTGTGCAGGGTGAACTGCTCCCACGATCCGGCATGGCTGTCGGAGCGGGCTCGGAGCTTGCCTTCCTGGCTGCCGGAGTCGTTGATCTCCGCGGAGACCCACTTGTTGTTGGCCAGGGACTTGATGGCGAACTTCTGTCCGGCGGACTTGGCCAGCTCGGGGAACTCGACGGGAGCCGCTTGCGCTGGTGTCCCGGGGAGGAACAGCAGGCCGGCGAGGACGGCGGTGAGTGTGACGAGGAGGCCGAATATTCGGTGGTTCAAAGACAACACCACTCTCTGGGCGCGCTGTTGGGCTGATCGTCGCCGACAGGAAGCCGACGGAGCGCATCGTACGGTTGAGGCATATTTCGAGGCCTGCCTACGTTTTCCCGCCTCCGGCCTGTCGGACCAGATCGGGGACCCTGGCACCCGGAAACGGAGGCGAGGACGAGGCTGACCAACCACAGACGGGCGGCAGCCGCCGAGCCGACCGGGACCGTGTGGCGATCTGACGCGCCGGAACCGAGCACGGCGGCCAGGTAGGTACGGGCCTCCGCCCTCCCCCTCCCCCCGGGGGACCGGACAGTCTGTGGCGTTCCGGGACGGGGGACGGAGTCAAGGGTGGCCGCAGGCCATCGCGTAGCGACGCGAACGCAGTGAGCGCCCTTGACGCCGGCCGCCGGCCCGGGAGGACACTCGGACTGACCGGGCCGTCGGGGTTCCCCCGTCACCCCGCCCAGGTGGACCCCCGGCCTCCGACCCCCGGCGCCGCCACCGCCCCGGTGCCGTAGAGCCGTGCGGGGGGGCGGCAGCCTGCGTACCCCCATTCGGGTGAGGGAGCCGCTCACCCGGACCATGGCCCTGTCAGCCCCCTAGCGTGACGGCGGAACCGTCCTCGGCGCGAGGATACGAGAGTGAGGCGCAGAGAGCAGTGAGCACACCGCAGCGGCCTCGAGGAGCTCCTTGGGACTACCGAGGAGATGGACACACCAGACGGCTTCAAGGCCGAGCCCCTCCGGGCAAGATCGTCGTATCACCGTGGTCGAAGCTGCGCTTCCTGAAGCCGATGCGATCCCTGCGTCGACAGCTGGAGGGTCACGCCCGGTGGGCACATCGTGGAGACCGCGCCCTTCCTGTTCCGCTTCCCGGAGGCCCGGCGGGCCTACGGACCCGATCTATTCGTAGCGGACGGATCCGCCTTCGATGCGGACGGCCGACACGCCGATGGTGAGGCGTTGTCACTGGTCGCCGACTTCACTTCCGTCTCCACGAAGGACGCGGACTGGCACGAGGGACTCGACGTGTACGGCCGAGTCGTGCCGGTGTACCTCGTGGTGGACACGCAGGACCGGGAGATCACCTGCTTCGCCGACCCGTCGCCCCATGGGTACCGGGCCCGCAGGACCGTCTCGTTCGGTGCACCGTTGGCCGTACCGCACCCGTTCGACTGCGAGATCTACACCTCCAACCTCTGAAGGCGCGGCGCGGCGCGGCACACGCAGGCGCCGCCCCTATCCCCGGAGCCGCCGCTCTTCCTCACGGATGGCCACGTCGTTGATGCTGGCCTCGCGGCGGCGCATCAGGCCGGCGTCGTCGAACTCCCACTGCTCGTTGCCGTGGCTGCGCCACCACTGGCCCGAGGCGTCGTGCCACTCGTACTCGAAGCGCACCGAGATGCGGTTGCCGGTGTACGCCCAGAGCTCCTTGCGGAGCCGGTAGTCGAGTTCGCGCTCCCACTTCTCGGCGAGGAAGTCCCGTATCTCCGCCCGGCCGGTGAGGAAGCGGTCGCGGTTTCGCCAGACGGAGTCCTCGGTGTAGGCGAGGGCGACGCGTTCGGGGTCGCGGGTGTTCCAGGCGTTCTCGGCGGCCTGCACCTTGGCGCGGGCGGACTCCTCGGTGAAGGGGGGCACGGGCGGGCGTACGGCGGCGACGTGGGACATGGCGGGCATGGTGAACCTCAACTTCTCGCAATCGCGATACGGAGAACGATCGTTCTCAACGTAGAGAATGATCGTTCTCACCGCAAGGCACTCTGGATTACGCTTCCCCGCATGGACGACGAAGAGGCCCGCACCCGCCTGCTCGACGCGGCGGAGGCGCTGTTCTACGCCGACGGCATCCAGGCCGTCGGCATGGACCGCATCCGCACCGAGTCGGGGGTCCCCCTCAAGCGGCTCTACCGGATCTTCCCTGCCAAGGAATCGCTGCTCACGGCGTACCTGGAACGGCGCGACCGGCGTTGGACGGCCGGCCTGCGCACCGCGGTCACCGGGGCGCCGGACCCGGTCGCGGCCGTCTTCGAGTGGCTGGCGGGCTGGTTCGCGGAGCCGGACTTCCGGGGCTGCGCGTTCCTGAACGCCTACGGGGAACTGGGCGCGGGCCCGGAGGGCGTGCTCGACGTGGTCCGCCGCCACAAGGCGGAGCTACGGGCGCTCCTGGCCGACCTGACCGACACCCCCGCGCTCGCCGACCAGCTCCTGATCCTCGTCGAGGGCGCGACGGTGGTGGCCGCCCTGTCCCCCACCCCGGACCCGACCCCGGCCCACCGCGCCGGCGAGGCGGCGCAGATCCTTTTGGGCCGTGCCCCTGCTGCCTAGTTCGTGCTGCGGGGGAAGGTGATCTCGACGCGGCGGTTCTTCTTGCGGCCTTCCTCGGTGCCGTTGTCGGCGATCGGGTAGTCCTCGCTGTAACCCCGGACGTCGAAGGTGACACCGGGGTTGGTAACGGTCTTGGCCAACTCCGCCTGCACGGCGTCGGCACGCTGCTTGGACAGCTCCTTGCCGTGCTCGTAGCTGCCCTGGTCATCGGTGAACCCGAAGACGCGGACGCGGATCGCCTTCTGCTGGTTGATCTCGTTGGCGATGGCCTGTATCCGGGCGGCGGCCTGGGCGTTGAACACCGCGCTGTTCTCCGGGAAGAGCACCTCGGACTGCAGCGCCATCATGACGGTCTGGTTCGTCTCCTGCCGCCGCTGCTCACCGCCGAGGTCTTCGACGACTTCGGCGATGTCGAGCACCTTGGCGGGGGCCAGGGTCCCGCCCTGGGGGATCTTCAACCCGGGCGAGGCGGAATCGATCCGCACCGGTGCGGCTGCGGATAGCTCCGTGCCGGGGGGTGCGGTGGGGTTTTCGTCGGCCTGGGCGGCCGTGGCGCCGATCATGTGGACCCCGCCGATGACGAGTGCGGCGATCGCTGTGACTGCGGCTGTGCGATGGAGTGTTGTCATGGGGTCACCCGGAGATTTTGACGGTGGCCGTGGCGAAGGTGGGGAGGTTGAAGTCGACCTCGGTGGTGCCGGCGGGTGGCGCCGGGAACTGTGCGAAGAACGGGATGGATTCCCCTGCCGCGATGCGCGTGAGCCCAATCGTGCACAGGCACCTACCCTCCGTGTCTCGGAGCACGTAGTAACGCTTCTTACCCACCTTGTCGGTCAACGTCGCACCCGCCACCGACGCGGCACTCGAATTCTTCTCGTCACCCCGCCAAGCTGCGGTCTGAACAAAGGCTGCGGACCCACCGTTCTTGATCTGGCCACTTACGGTGAAGAATCCGCCCTGATCACGAACAGCCGAGTTGAGCGTCAGGACGATGGCCTCTGGCCCGCTCGACGTTGCGATGACCTCGACAGGTGCGGGATTCTGGCTTGCATCCGGGCTGGGCAGCTGCGCCTGGCCACCCGAAGACGGTGCAGCAGAAGGCCTATCCGACTGCTTCGGCTTCTCATTTTCGCCGTTGCCACACCCGGCCACGGCGAGGACCAAAGCCGCCGCAACGCCTATGGCGACTCCCCCACGCACCGTCACCTTGTGCCGTACGCTCATCTGCGCCGCTTCCATTTCTCTCTCGTTCACTGTCAGTCGACCAGCCGCACTTTGAAGAGGCTTCGGGCCAACCTGTCCCACGGTTTGGGCTTCGAAGGGTCGAAGCTGACGTCATCAGAGTCGTCACATTCGATCGTTACAGGCCCAGGCTTGTCGAGGCCCGCACCAGGTGAAGGCATTGCACCAGGTGTCGGCGTTGCGCTCGAGGAGTCGTCGGGTATGGCGCCCAGGCGGCAGCGCGGCTCAATCAAAGCAGTTGCCTCAGCTCTACCACGTACATCGCCGGTCCCGGGGATCACCGAATTCCCCACCGTCCCGGTCGTGACCACGGCCACCCTGAATTGAAGACGCGCTCGTGTGCAGGTTGCCGCCGCATCGTTGAGAGCTGCGAAATCCTGAGCCCTAGAACACCCACGCTCCCCGTCGAAGCGGTTTCCAGCTAGCACCTCTTCCCAGCCTTCGGGCGTCAAGGTGACGAGGTCCAGGCCTGGGACCAGGTGGTCTCTGGCATCGCGAGCTGCCGCCAAGGCAGCAGCATCAGCAGCTCCTTGACCATTGCTGCGCGTGACCGAAGCCTGGCCCACCGCGAAGAAGGCCAGCGCGGCAAAGAGCAGGCACGCCACCATCACGATGTAGATGGGGAATGCCTGCCCCTGGTCAGCCGATCTCGAACCGATCACCCGGCCGTGATGTCCTCGACCGCCTGCGCAATGCGGTTCGTGATCGCGGTACCGATGCCCGAGCCGACGATTGCCCCAATGACCACGATGACGACCAGGATGATCCCAAGGTATTCGAAGGCCGTCTGCCCCCGGTCCCTGCTGTCCTTCCGGCCGGCCCACCGGATCTTGAGCTCGGTCATCGCCTTGAGCAGCGCGTTGTTCGGCATGGGGGGTCCCTCCGGGTCCGGTGCCGCTGTCGATTTGCGGACGGTACGGGTGGACGCCCGCATCAGCCAAGGGTCCCGGGGCCCAAATGCGGACCCACTGCGCACCGCGTCTACCCATGGCCGGCCACCCCCGGACGGGCGGTTCCCAGCCAGCGGGCTATGGCCTCGCTGCGGGAGGTGCTGTGCAGCTTCGCGAAGATGCGGTTGATGTGGTTCTTGACCGTCTTCTCGCTGATGAAGCAGGCACCGGCGATCTGCTGGTTGTTCATGCCGGACGCGATCAGATCCATGATCTCCACCTCCCGCGAACTCAGCCCGAACGCAACAGAGTTGTGCATGCGCTCCGTAGACTGTGCCACAGAACGTTGCTGTTGCGAAGAGGCCCGTAGTTCCGCGAGGAGTGCGTTCGCGGCCGTCGGCGTGAAGTGGGCGCGGCCCTCGCGGACGTCGCGGACCGCGCGGACCAGGTCGTCCGGCGTGAATTCGCCGTGGACCAGGTAGCCGCCCGCGCCCAGGAGCAGGGCCTCGCGGACGATTTCCGACTCCTGGCTGTACGTCAGCATCAGTACCGGCGCCAGCCGCACCAGGTGGGGGAGCGCCGAGATGCCGTCCACGCCCGGCATGCGGACGTCCAGCAGGATCACGTCCGGGGTGTGGAGCCGGGTGAGGTGCAGGGCCTCGTGGCCGTCCCTCGCCTCGGCGACGACGCGGAGGTCGTCCGCCGTGGCCAGCAGGGTGCTCAGGCCGGCCCGGACGACCGGGTTGTCGTCGGCGATCAGCACGCGGATCGGCGTCACGGGCGCGCCTCCGGGGTTAGGGCGGCGAGGGGCAGGGACAGCTGGACGCGGGTGCCGGGGCCTGCCGAGCGGGGGCCGAGGTGGAGGCGGGCGCCGATCGCCGCCGCGCGTTCCGTCATGCCGAGCACGCCGAAGTGGCCGGACTGGGTGAGGGAGGTGAGGGAGAGGGCAGGCGGGAGGCCCTTCCCGTTGTCCTCGACATCGAGCGTGAGGTGGGTCCGGTCGACCGCGACGGCCACCACGATGCGCCCCGCCCCCGCATGGCGGCGGGCGTTCTCGACCGCCTCCGCGGCCACCGCGAGGAGGTGGCCGGCCACCGTCGGGGGGATGACCGGGAGGACGCCCGTCGTGCGGAGTTCCGCACCCGCCGTGGCGTCCGTCAGGGCGCGCAGCTCGGCCGAGAGCGAGACGCCCGGCGCGTCCAGGTCGCGGCGCAGGCCCGTCAGCAGTTCCCGGGACTCCGACGACGCGCGCCGGGCCGCCCCGGCCACCAGCTCGGCCTGGCGGCGGATCGCCGCCGGGTCGTCGTCCGACATCCGGGAGAGGGCGTCGGCGGCCAGGGCCAGGCCGTGCAGGGTCTTCGACACCGAGTCGTGCATCTCCCGGGCCAGGTGTTCGCGTTCGGCGCGGACCGCCTCGGCCACCGCCAGGCGGGCCCGGGTCTCGGTCAGGGCCTGCCCGGCCGCCCCGAAGCGGAACAACAGCTCCCGCAGGGAAACCCCCGCCGCCCCGGCCAGGACGCAGAGCAGGGACAGGACGAGGCCGCCGCCGAGGGCCGCCACCGCGATCGCCTGCGCGGCCGCGTACGGCGCCGAGCCGCGCCACCCGTAGACCAGCCCGGCGAGCAGCGGCGTACAGGCGCAGACGGGCCCGAGCGGGGAGGCGGGGGTCGCGGTGACCAGGAGCAGGCCGCTGACCGCCATGTCCACGGCCAGCAGCCAGCGGTGGCGCAGCAGCAGTGGGCCGAAGCGCTCCCAGTCGCGGTAGAGGGCGTACGACAGCATGAAGGTGAGGAGGACCGCGCCGGAGACCAGGTACGTCGCCACGCCCGGCGCGGTGCGGCCCAGCGCCAGGGGGGCGCCCAGCGCGATCACGACGAGGCGGAACGCGAAGACCCGGCGGCACAGGGCCCGGAGGGCATTCACCTGGAGGGCGTTCGCGCCGAGGGCCTCCGTCTGGAGAGTGTTCGCCTTGAGGGTGTTCACCGCGAGGGCATTCGCCTGAAGGGTGTTCACCCCGAAGGCGTTCGCCTGGAGGCCGGCCGGCCAACTGATACCCAGCGTCGTCATCGCTCACCCGCCCCCGAGCAGCGTGCCGAAGTCGACGTTCGCGCCGTAGACGAAGCCGCAGACGAGCAGGATCAGCGTGCCCGGCAGCATGAACATGGTGACCGCGAACGTCGCCTTCGGGACGGCCCGCGCCGCCCGCCGACGGGCGTTCTGGGCGTCCGTACGCCGCATGTCCTCCGCGATCGCGATCAGCGTCTCGACGATCGGGGAGCCGAGCTCCTCCCCCTGCTGGAGGGCGGTGACGAACTGCGCGACCTGCTCCGAGTCGTTGCGCCGCCGCAGTTCGTCGAAGGCCTGGCGGCGGCTGACTCCCATGTCCATCTGCTGGAGGGTGATGCGTACTTCGTCCGCCCACGGGCCGTCGTACTTGCCGGCCACCCGCTCCAGCGCCTGGCGGAAACCGAGGCCCGCGCTCACCACGACCGCCAGCACGTCCAGGAAGTCCGGCAGCGTCCGCTCGATGTGGTCCCGGCGGACCCGGATCGCGGACCACAGGCCGGCCTCGATCCAGAACAGGCCGAAGGCGACCATGAGCAGGGCGGGCACGTACTGCTGGTTGATCACCATCGAGAAGGCACCGAGCGCGCCGAGGAACCCGTACACTGCGCGCCGCGCCGCGTAGCGGTCGATCGTCAGACCCGCCGGGTTGCCCGCCATGTCGATCTGGCGGCGCTTGCGGTCCACCTGCTTGGGACCCATCATCCGCAGCACCATCGGCGCCCAGCGGATGCCGAGTCGGTCCACGACCGAGCCGACGGCCGTGGTCCGGGTGGCGCCGACCTCCAGGGCCAGCGCCAGGTCGGACGGCAGGGCGACCTCGGCGCGGTAGAGACGGATGCCGTGCAGGATGCCGAAGACGGACAGTGCGGCGCCTGCGGCGAGCAGCAGCGGGAGAAGTGCGGTCATGCCGGGCGGCCCCTCACACGTCGATCTTCGAAAGGCGGCGGATGAGGACGAACCCCAGCGCGAAGAGCCCGAGGGACACCAGCACCGCGACCTGCCCGATGAAGGCGCCCGTCATGCGGTCCAGGGCGCCCGGCATCATCGTGTTCACCAGCAGCAGGGAGCCCAGCCCGATGCCGGGGACGAGGTACGCCGTCACGGTCACCTGCGACAGCTGCGTACGGATCTCCCTGCGCGTCTCCTTGCGCTGCTCCAGCGTCACGGTGAGGTTGCGCAGGCTCCCTACGATCGCCCCGCCCGCCCGTGCCGACAGGACGAGGGTGGAGACGAGGACGACCAGTTCGCGGGACGGGAGCCGGTCGACGATCTCGCCGAGCGCCTCCTCGATGGAGTGGCCGACGGCCAGCCGGTCCGCGACCCGGGCGAGCTCCTCGCCCGCCGGGGCCTCCAGTTCCTCCGCGGCGATGCCGATGGCCGTACGCAGGGCCAGGCCGGCCTGGGTGGCGTTGGCGAGGATCCGGGCGAGCTCGGGGAGCTGGTTGATGAAGCGTTCGGTACGGCGGGTGCGCTGCCAGGTGAGGAAGGCGTTGGCGGCCCAGATGCCGATCAGGCCGGCCACCGGTCCGAAGAACGGCGCCAGGAGCGAGGCGGCGATCAGCCAGACGCCCGCGACGGCCAGCAGCATGTAGACGAAGAACTCGCCGGGGGTGAGGTCGAGTCCGGTGGTGGCCAGCTTGAGTTCGATGCGGCGCCCCAGCTGTGTCCCGCGCAGCCGGCGGTCGACGCCCCGGAAGCGGCGCCGGCGGCCCGACGGCTCGGGCACGGCGCTCGCCGAGAGGCGTTCGATGAGGGCGGCGCGCTGCGCCTGCCCGGTGGCGAAGGCGTGCACCCCGAGGGCCACGAACAGGCCCGCCAGGAGGGTGGCGCCGAGGGTGAGGAGAACGAGGTTGTTCACAGCACGGTCCGGGAGGTGAGCGGGTCGAGCGGACCAGCCGGGCCGAGCGGACCGGCCGGGCCGAGCGGTCCGAGCGGGTCGTACCGCCCGTCCGCCAGGGCGACCCCGAAGGCCTGGGGAATCGGCTGGCTGTTCATGTAGAGGCGTTCCGCGATCCGGCGCGGCAGCGGGTAGTAGGCGAAGTAGCCCTGGACGCGCCCGTCGGCCCCCATGGGCTGGGCGACGTAACGGCACACCGTGGTGATCCGGAACGGTTCGCGGCCGTGCGAGTCGAGGATGGAGATCTCGGTGATGCGGCGCGAGCCGTCACCGAAGCGGGTCAGCTGGACGATGACGTTGACCGCGCTGTTGATCTGGTCCTGGAGCGCCTCGAAGGGGATCTCGACCTCCGACATGGACGCCAGGGTCTGGAGACGCATCAGGGCGTCCTGGGAGCTGTTGGCGTGGACCGTGGCGAGGGAGCCGTCGTGGCCGGTGGACATCGCCTGGAGCATGTCGAGCGTCTCGCCGCCGCGGACCTCGCCGACGATGATGCGGTCGGGGCGCATGCGCAGGGAGTTGCGTACGAGATCACGGATGGTGATCTGGCCCTTGCCCTCCACGTTCGGCGGGCGGGATTCGAGGCGGATGACGTGCGCCTGCTGGAGCTGGAGCTCGGCCGAGTCCTCGATGGTGATGATGCGCTCGCCCTCCGGGATCAGGCCGGAGAGGGCGTTCAGGAGGGTGGTCTTACCGGTGCCGGTCGCGCCCGAGACGATCACGTTCATCTTCGCCTGGACCAGCCCCGACAGGAGCAGCAGCATCTGCTCGTCGAGCGAGCCGAGGGAGATCATCTCGTGCAGGGTGAAGGCGCGCGGGAAGCGGCGGATGGTGAGCGTGGCGCCGGTGAGGGACAGCGGCGGGATGATGACGTTGACGCGCTCACCGCTGGGGAGGCGGGCGTCGACCATCGGATTGGCCTCGTCGACACGGCGGTTGACGGTGGAGACGATGCGCTCGATGGTCTGCATCAGCTGCTCGTGCGAGGCGAAGCGCAGGGGGAGCTGCTCGACCCGGCCGGCCCGCTCGACGAAGATCTGATCGGGGCCGTTGACCATGATCTCGGAGATGGAGGCGTCTTCGAGGAGCGGTTCGAGCACACCGAGGCCGAGGGCTTCGTCGACGACCCGGCGGATCAGCTGGGCGCGCTCGGCGGTGGACAGGACCGGGCCCTCGCGGCTGATGATGTGCCCGAGGACGCGCTCCAGGCGCGCCCGGCGCTCGGCCGGCGCCAGCGCGGACATCTCGGCGAGGTCGATCTCCTCCAGCAGCTTGGCGCGGTACGCGGAGACGAGCCGGCCGTCCTCGCGGGGGCTGTGCCGGTCGTCGGGGGTGTTCACCCGGGAACGCAAGCTCATGTCAGGGTCCCTCCGGGGCGTCGTTGGGCATGACAGCCGTTGCCGTGGCCTCGTGCGGGTCGAGTCCGGGCAGGATGGAGTTGGCGGTAAGGGTGACCTTCACGCTGACGGCGTCGTCCGACGTGGCCCACTCGAAGGCAGCGGACGAGGCCAGCCCGCCGCTGATGGCCGTCCGGCCGGCCGCCTCTCCGCCCTCTCCCTTCTGGGCCTGAACGCGCGCCGCGGTACGGGCGGCCGTGCCGGCCTGCTCCTCGACGTACGCGACCCAGCCCAGCTGGATCCCGCACAGCGCGACGAACAGCAGGATCGGCACGAAGCCGATGTACTCGATGGCGACTTGCCCCCGGTCGGAGCGACGATGCGTGCGCCAGTTCATGTCACTCCTCCTCCCTCTCCATCGCCGCGCCCGCTGTGCCGTGAATCTCGCCGAAGTTGAGCCCCGGGAAGAGGACGGGGATCTGAAGGGTCACCGTCGCCTTGTAGACGTCCCCATCCCTACGGCAGTCGGGCTGCCCCATGTCCCACGCCTCCCCGATGTGCTCCCCCGCCGCCGCCCGGCAGGCCGCGTCGCTCGTCACCGCGCCCGCCCGCGCCGCCTCGTCCGCCGCGTTTCCGGCCAGGGAGAACGCGTAGCCGATCAGTACGCACTCCCACACCGCCGCCACGAGCAGCAGGATCAGCGGAACGGTGCCGACGAACTCGATCGCCACCTGCCCGCGATCCCCGTTCCCCCGGCGGGGCGGACGCGCCGGCATCCGTCAGCCCTCCCGGCCGCGCCGCAGCCGGGCCACCGGGCCCGCGGCGCGCAGTGCCAGGGCGGCGCCGCCGGACGGGGGCGCCGGCGTGTCCTCGGGGGCCGACAGGAGGCCGAGTTCGCCCGCCAGGGTCCACAGGGCCTGCTTCACCGTCGAGCGGTTGTCGAGGTCCTGGACGCGGCCCGCGTCCACGACGGCCTGGAGTTCCTTGAAGGCGGCCGGTACCGGGGTGCGGGTGGGGCGGGTCTTGGTGATCTTCTCGATCAGGGAGGGCTGGATCTCGGTGTGCTTGCTCCACCGGTTGACCACCATCGTGGTGTCCTCGGCCTTGCGCACCTGGAGCCGTTCCCACATCCGGACCATCCGCTTCGCCGCGCGCACCGCGACCACGTCCGGCGTGGTGACGAGCACCGCGACGTCCGCCATCTCCACGGCGGCGGCGTTGGCGCCCGTGACCTGGGTCCCGCAGTCGATGACGACGATCTCGTAGCGGGAGCGCAGGGCGCTGATGACGTGCCGGGCGGCCCGTTCGTCGACCTCCTCGCCCCGCTCGCCGTCCGCCGGGGCCAGCAGCAGTGCCACGCCCGTGCGGTCGTCGTACACCGCGTCCTGGAGGACCCGCGGCGAGATGTCCTGGATGCCGGCGAGGTCGGCGATGGAGCGGCGGAACTGCACGTCGAGGTACGAGCCGACGTCGCCCGCCTGGAGGTCGAGGTCCACGAGTGCCGTACGCCGCCCCGACGCGGCGGCGGCCAGCGCGAATTGGACGGCGGCGAACGTGGTGCCCACGCCCCCCTTGGCTCCGGCGACGGTGACCACCCGGCCGCCCGGCCCCGTGAACACGTCGGCGGCGGCCCCCCGGCCCAGGTGGCGGCGTACGCCGACGGACCACTGGGCGGCTGCCTGGACGCGGGCGGCGAGTTCCTCGTAGCCGAGGGGGAGGCCGACCAGGCCGCGCGCACCGGAGTCCATCGCGGCGGAGAAGAGCCCGGGTCCGGCGTCGGAGGAGAGCAGGACGACGCCGACCGCCGGGAAGCGCAGGGCGACCTCGCGGATCAGCTCCAGCGCGGGGACCGGGCCGATCCGCTCGTGGACCAGGACGACTTCGGGCAGTTCGTCGATCGACTCGGCGGCCATCCGGGCCAGCGTGTCCAGGAGGGAGGTGGAGTCGGGGACGGGTATGGCCGGTTCGGCGTCGGGGAGCTGGCTGAGCAGCGCCACGATGGCGCGGGCGGCGTCCGGGTCGCCGGCGGCGGGCAGGATTCGGGTGGTCATCGGCGCCTCACTTGTCCCCGTCGAGGGTGTACGTGCGCTCGCTCGGGCTGGGCGCCGAGTCGGTGCCGGGGGCCACCAGGGCGAGGCGTACGTGTTCCGCGAAGGACTCGGCGTAGGCGACGCGCTGGGTGTCCTTGGTGTTCAGGGCGAAGGTGATCGGGACGGCTTCGGCGGGGCCCTTGCGATCGCTGTCCTTGTCGAGGGCGGTGAGCTTGCCGACGCCCAGGACGCGGGCGTTGGCGACGATGATCACGGACCGCGAGGGGTCGGTGTCCTTGGCGCCCTTGAAGGTGGCGATGATGTTGACCTTGGCGCCGGAGGTGATCTTGCCGGCCACGCCCGTGGCGGCGTCGATCATGATGGCGATCTCCTGCTCACCGGCCTGGAGCTGCGGCTTGTCGACGAACATGTCGCTCTGGAGCAGCGAGCCCTTCTTCAGGGTGGTGAGGGCGATCTTGTCCTTCAGCGCGCCGAGGTCGGTGACGGCGGTTTCCGAGAGCCAGCGCTTGGGGACCGTGACCTCCTCGAACTGGCCTGTCACCAGGGGGCTATACGGTGCAATGTCACCCTTGACCCTGTACGCAACAACCTCAGACCCCACCTTGGAATTGACGTCGCCGATCACCACGAGGACCCCGCCGAACGCCGCGAGGGCGCACAGGACCGACAGCAGGAGCAGGATGACGCCGCGGCGCTGGCGTGAGTTCATGGTCCGTACTACCTCGCCGTTCTTCGTTCGTTCGGGCCGGTCGCATTGCTTGATCTCGCGAGTGGAGAGGCGTGTGGCGCGGCAGGCGGCGGGGCGGCCAGCGGGGCTGCGCAGAAGCCGCAGCGGTCGCCGATGAGTTCGAGCCCGCACCAGCGGCACTCGTCACGGCGGACCGAGGCGACCAGCTGGTAGAGCACGGACGGGTCCGGGATGGCGGCGGCGAACTCCACCAGCTTCGGGGTCGCCCACCAGGCGGCCGAGTCGCCCGGCAGCGGGTTCTCCATCACGCCCTGCACCTGCCAGGCGGGGGCCAGTTCGGCCGTCACCCAGTCGGAGGCCAGCTGCCCGCGCGCGAAGGTGAGGTGGGTGGCGAAGCCGGGCCCCGGCGGCAGCGGTCCCGCGCCCCCGTGCGCCGCCGCCGGCTTCGACGATCCCGCCGACGCCAGCTTCGCCAGGTGCGGCGCCGGATGGGCCAGTACGGCGAACTGCGCGCCCGGCGACCAGGACCGGGCGTGCGCCTTGAGGCCGACCGGCACCCGGTCGAGCTTCGCGACCGTGCCCAGCAGGGCGCCCGCGTAGATGTAGTGGGACAGCAGCCGGGCGGCGGACGCCACGACCCCGGGGCTGAAGTCGCAGACGCTGAGCTGGCGCAGCTGACGCACCAGCACCGCCGTGCCGAGCGGCGGGAGGTCGATGCCGAGGAGCGCGATCCGGTCGGTTTCCAGGATGGCCCGGACGGTGTGCAGTCGCCGCACGGTGGCCGCCGGCAGCCAGGGCGGTACGACGACCACGAGGTGGCCGTGCCGCTCCAGCAGGGCGGCGGTCTCGGCGAGCGCCGCCTCCAGGCCGGCCTCGCCGGGCGGCCACAGTACGGCGGCGCCGGGGGTGTGCCGGTCGGGGGCGGGCAGTACCAGGTCGGCGCTGGTGACAGCGATGGCGGTCGGCACGCGCATCCCCCCGTTCCCCCTGTACGCCCGGCACGCCGCGCCCCGTTCACGCGGTCGCCACGTACGCGCCACGTACGCACGACGTACGCACGACGTACGCGCACGCACTCGCACGCAACTGCGCGACCGCAAACGATCGACGCGCTTCCCCCTTGCCCCAGCACCATATCCGCGACGTCCCTGGCAGGGCAGGGCCTTGATGATTCCTGTGCCGGAAGCACATGTCACAGGTAATCGGAAACCCGGACAACAGGGATCGGACGCCCGACCATTTCAAGCCACTTCGCAAAGACGCTTGACACGGAGATTGGTCTGGACCAACTTGGCTGCGCCGACTGTTCGTTCCGGGGAACCCCACGCCCCTCCCTCTCCCACCCCCTTCCTCCCCCCACGGAGCCCACGTGAACCGCATACGCTCCCTCGCCCTCCTGGGCGCCGCCACCCTGACCGCGGGCGGGCTCACCGCCCTCGCCACCGGCACCGCGCAGGCCGCCGACGTCAACGTCGCCCGCAACGGGGGCTTCGAGTCGGGCCTCGCCAACTGGTCCTGCTCCGGCGGAAGCGGCGCCTCCGTCTCCTCGCCCGTTTACGCCGGAGCCGCCGCCCTCAAGGGCACCCCGGCGGGCTCGGACAACGCACGCTGCAGCCAGACCGTCACGGTCAAGCCGAATTCGACGTACACGCTGAGCACCCAGGTCCAGGGCAGCTACGTCTACCTCGGCGCGACCGGCACCGGCACGCAGGACGTCTCCACCTGGACCCCCGGCTCGGGCGGCGGCTGGCAGAAGCTCTCCACCACCTTCACCACCGGCCCCGGCACCACCCAGGTCACCGTCTACACGCACGGCTGGTACGGCCAGCCCGCCTACGTCGTCGACGAGTTCAGCGTCTTCGGCCCGGACGGAGGCGGCGGCACCGACCCCGGCCCGAGTGTCCCGGGCGCGCCCGCCGGGGCCGCCGTTTCCGGTCAGAGCGCGAGCGCGCTCACCCTTTCGTGGAACGCGGTCAGCGGGGCCACCGGCTATTACGTGTATCAGGACGGCGCCCGAGTGAAGACGGTGTCCTCGGCCACCGCCCAGATCACCGGGCTCGCCTCCTCGACCTCGTACTCCTTCCAGGTGAGCGCGTACAACGCGGCCGGCGAGGGCCCCAGGTCGGCGCCGGTGACCGGCACGACCAGCGGCGGCGGCAACCCGGACCCGAACCCGTCTGTCCCCAAGCACGCCCTGACCGGCTACTGGCAAAATTTCAACAACGGCGCGACCGTCCAGAAGATCTCCGACGTCTCGGCGCAGTACGACATCATCGCCGTCTCCTTCGCCGACGCCACGGCCACGCCCGGCGCCATCACCTTCAACCTCGACTCGGCGGGCCTCGGCGGCTACACGGTGGCCCAGTTCAAGGCGGACATCGCCGCCAAGAAGGCGGCCGGCAAGTCCGTCATCCTCTCCATCGGCGGCGAGAAGGGCACCATCTCGGTCAACGACTCCGCCTCCGCAAACAACCTGGCGAACTCCGCGTGGGCGCTGATGCGGGAGTACGGCTTCACCGGCATCGACATCGACCTGGAGAACGGGCTCAATCCCACCTACATGACGCAGGCCCTGCGCGCGCTGTCGGCGAAGGCGGGCCCCTCACTCGTCATCACCATGGCCCCGCAGACCATCGACATGCAGTCCACGCAGGGCGGCTACTTCAAGACGGCGCTCAACATCAAGGACATCCTGACCGTCGTGAACATGCAGTACTACAACAGCGGCTCGATGAACGGCTGCGACGGCAAGGTCTACTCCCAGGGGTCGGTGGACTTCCTGACGGCCCTGGCCTGCATCCAGCTGGAGGGCGGCCTCGACCCCTCGCAGGTGGGCATCGGCGTCCCCGCCTCGCCGAGTGGCGCGGGCAGCGGCTACGTCGCGCCGGCCATCGTCAACAACGCCCTGGACTGCCTGGCCCGGGGCACGAACTGCGGCACATTCAAGCCGTCGAAGACCTACCCCGGCCTGCGCGGTGCGATGACCTGGTCGACCAACTGGGACGCCAAGGCGGGTAGTACGTGGTCCAACACGGTGGGTCCGAAGGTCCACGGCCTTCCGTAGGCGGTAGGTGTGGGGTGGCTGATTCGGTGCGGCGGGCACAGCGTGTCCTTGACCTGGACATGCCACGAGAGCACGCTGTGCGCGTCCGCACGGCTACCCCCACACTCCCCCACAGGAGAACGCATGCGGCTCATCCACACACGCCGAAGGGTCGCCGTCACAGCGGCCCTGCTGGCGCTCGCGCTGGGCGCACCCGCCTACGGCCTGAGCGCGACGGCAGCCCCACCGCCCACCCCTTCCACCGCCACCCAGGACGAGGCGATCGTCCAGTACCGGATCCACGGGCCGTCCACCGTCGAGGACCGGACCGCGCTGCTGCGCACCGGCGTGTCGATCGACGAGGTGGACGACCACACCGTGGTCGTCAGCGCCGACACCATGCAGGCCAAGAACCTGCGCGCGCTGGGCTACAAGCTGACCGCCCTGCCCGGACCGCCGGACCGCTCCGAGCACGGCATCGCGGCGAGCCCGATGGACTTCCCGTCCGCGGACTCCAGGTACCACAACTACGCCGAGATGAGCGCGGAGATCGACCAGCGCGTCGCGCAGTACCCGACCATCATGAGCAAGAGGGTGATCGGGAAGTCGTACCAGGGCCGCGACCTGGTCGCGATCAAGATCAGTGACAACGTCGCCACCGACGAGGCCGAGCCGGAGGTGCTCTTCACGCACCACCAGCACGCCCGCGAGCACCTGACCGTGGAAATGGCCCTGTACCTGCTCAAGGAGTTCGGCGAGGACTACGGCACCGACTCCCGCATCACCAACATGGTCAACGGCCGCGAGATCTGGATCATCCCGGACCTCAACCCGGACGGCGGCGAGTACGACATCGCCTCCGGCTCCTACCGCTCCTGGCGCAAGAACCGCCAGCCCAACTCCGGCTCCTCCTACGTCGGCACGGACGAGAACCGCAACTGGAACTACAAGTGGGGCTGCTGCGGCGGCTCCAGCGGCAGCAAGAGCTCCGAGACCTACCGCGGCCCGGCGGCCGAGTCGACGCCCGAGGTGAAGGCGGTCTCGGACTTCGTACGCAGCCGCGTGGTCGGCGGCAAGCAGCAGATCCGGGCCGCGATCGACTTCCACACGTACAGCGAGCTGGTGCTGTGGCCGTACGGCTGGACGTACAACGACACCGCCCCCGGGCTCACCACCGACGACCTGGGCGCCTTCAAGGCGGTCGGCCAGAAGATGGCGGCGAGCAACGGCTACACGGCCGAGCAGTCCAGTGACCTCTACATCACGGACGGCACGATCGACGACTGGCTGTGGGGCAACCAGAAGATCTTCGGCTACACCTTCGAGATGTACCCGGCCGGCTCGGGCGGCGGCGGCTTCTACCCGCCCGACGAGGTCATCGACCGCGAGACGGCGCGCAACCGCGACGCCGTGCTCCAGCTGCTGGAGAACGCGGACTGCATGTACCGCTCGATCGGCAAGGAAGCGCAGTACTGCACCTGACCGACCGGGTGAACCGGGGCGCCCCGCCGCCAGGGGGCGCCCCCGTTTCGCGCTGTGGGCTCAGCTCAGGACCGCGAGCGCGTCGATCTCGATGAGCAGGCCGGCCGGCAGGCCCACGTAGACCGTGGTGCGGGCGGCGGGGGCCTCCTTCAGCCCCTGCTCGTCGAAGTACGCGTTGTACAGCTCGTTCATCTCGGCGAAGTGCGACGTGTCCGTCAGGTACACGCGGATCATCATCACGTCGTCCCAGCCCGCCCCGCCCGCCTCCAGCACGGAGCGGACGTTCTCCAGCGTCTGGAGGGTCTGCTCGCGCAGCGTCGGCCCGGCGGGCGTGGGCGCCTGCCCCTCGACGTGCGGCAGGAAACCGACCTGGCCGGCGACCTGGAGGATGTTCCCCTTGCGCACGCCGTGCGAGAACCTCGCGGGCGGGGCGGTGTGGCCGGCGGGGGTGATGGCGGTCTTCTCGGTCATGCGGCGCTCTTCTCGGTCATGAAGGGTCCTCGGGATCGGAGCCGGAGTACTCCCGGCTGACGGTATCGGCGGTACGGCGTACCAGGGGCAGCAGTTCGAGCAGCTCGTCCGCGCCCACGACCACACCGGGCGCGGAGACGGACATCGCGGCGACCACCCGGCCGTCCGGCCCGTACACCGGCGCGCCGACGCAGTTGAGCGCCTCCTCGTGACCGCCCAGATCGGCGGCCCATCCCTGTTCGCGTACGAGGGCCAGCTCGCGGAGGAACGCGTCCGCGTCCGGGGTCGACCGGGCGGTGTAGCGGGGGTAGTCGATCCGCGCGGCGAGGGCGCGGCGGTCGGGCTCCGGCAGGCCGGCGAGGAGCACCTTCGCGACGGCGGCGACGGTGAGGGGGACGGGCTTGCCGATGCGGGAGTACATCCGCACCGGGTAGCGGCTGTCGACCTTGTCGATGTAGACCACCTCGTCGTCCTGGAGCAGGGCGAGGTGGACG
The DNA here is from genome assembly GCF_053591315.1 of Streptomyces sp. NPDC003042. Taxonomy (NCBI): domain Bacteria; kingdom Bacillati; phylum Actinomycetota; class Actinomycetes; order Kitasatosporales; family Streptomycetaceae; genus Streptomyces; species Streptomyces sp. NPDC003042. The sequence goes on along the minus strand of NZ_JBSFTP010000006.1, from coordinate 40,017 downwards.
GTGTGGCCGGTCTGCCGGTTCAGCTCGACGAGGTGCGGATGCGCGACGTCGCGGACGTCGAGGTTCTCCAGGGCCTCGGCGGCCAGTGCGAACAGGCTCGCGCCGAGGCGGTAGCGGCCGTCGGGCTGCCGGTACACGAGGCCGTGGGTGTGCAACGTGCGCAGCAGGCGTAGCGCGGTGCTCTTGTGGACGCCGAGGCCGTCGGCCACCGCCGTCAGCCCTGCGGGTCCCTTCGCCAGCACGGGCAGGATCCGCAGCGCCCGCTCGACCGACTGGCTCACGCCGTGCCCTCCCGTCCTGGTCCGGCTGTGGCAACACCGGCTCCGCCGGTGCCCCGGGCTCTGCCCGGACCCGGGCGGAGCCCCGGGTCTTTCAGCCTCGCCGGCGTTTGAGGCGCGGGGTCTGGGGCGGAGCCCCGGGAAGCGGCGCCGCACTCGGTCCGTTGACCCGTCGTCATCCGGGATGTTAGACAGCAGGCAGTGGTATACGCAACGACCGTTGCACACGGCGCAACGAACACCGGGAGGCACCCGCCCATGCCCAGCGACCCCGTCCACGCCCTCGCCGGTGAACCGGTCGACCACCGGTTCAAGGGGCTCCCCCCGGACGCCGAGCACGCCGGCCTCACCGTCGGCGAACTCGCCGCCCAGGCCCGCGACCTCTTCACCGGTGGATTCACCACCCCCGTCCTCACCCTCGACGCGGACGCGCTGGCGCACAACCTCACCGCCCTCGCCGCCTACGCCGACCGCCACGGCCTCGCCTTCGCACCGCACGGCAAGACCTGTATGGCCCCCCAGCTCTTCCGCCGCCAGCTGGAGCACGGCGCGTGGGGCATCACCGCCGCCGTCCCCCACCAGGCCCGCGTCTACCGCGCCTTCGGCATCCAGCGGATCTTCCTCGCCAACGAGCTCGTCGACCCGGCCGCCCTGCGCTGGGTCGCCGCCGAGCTCGCCGCCGATCCCGGCTTCCGCTTCGTCTGCTACGTCGACTCCGTGCGCGGCGTCCAGCTCATGGACCGGGCCCTGAAGGGCCGGCCGGCCACCGTCGACGTCGTCGTCGAGCTCGGCGCGGGCGAGGGCGCCCGTACGGGGGCCCGTACCGACGAGGACTGCCGCGCCGTGGCCGACGCCGTCGCCGCGACGAGCACCCTGCGCCTGGTCGGCGTCGCCGGGTACGAGGCCGAGGTGCCCGGCGCCGACCCGGAGAGCGTGCACGCGTACCTGCGCCGGATGACCTCCCTCGCCGTCGAGTTCGACAAGGCCGGGCGCTTCGCCCCCGACCTGGAGGAGATCGTCGTCAGCGCGGGCGGCTCCGCCTGGTTCGACGCCGTCGCCGACGTCTTCGCGGAGCTGCCGGAGCTGTCCCGCCCCACCCTCAAGCTGCTCCGTTCCGGCGCGTACGTCTCCCACGACCACGGCTGGTACACCGGCCTGACGCCCTTCAACCGCATCCCGCAGGAGGGCGGCCTGCGCCCCGCCTTCCGCCTCTGGACGCAGGTCGTCTCCCGCCCCTCCCCCACCCAGGCCTTCGTCAACGCCGGCAAGCGCGACGTCGCCTACGACCTGGGCCTGCCCGAGGCCGAGCTGGTGCGTGACGCGCTCGACGGGACCGAGCGCCCCGCCGACGGCGTCCGCGTGGTCAAACTGTCCGACCAGCACGCCTGGCTGGAGACCGACTCCGCCGACGACGTCCAGGTCGGGGACTGGGTGGCGCTCGGCATGTCCCATCCCTGCACGATCTTCGAGAAGTGGCCGCTGATCCCGGTCGTCCAGGCCGACGGCACCGTCACCGACTACGTCCGCACCTTCTTCTAGTCGTGGACCTCGTCGTCCGGGGCGCCCGTGTCGTGGACGGCACCGGCGGCGCCTCCCGCACCGCCGACGTCGGCGTCCACGAGGGCCGGATCACCGAGATCGGCCGCATCCCGGCGGGCGGCCGCACGACGGTCGACGCGCACGGCCTCGTCCTGGCCCCCGGCTTCATCGACATGCACGCCCACAGCGACCTCGCGCTGCTCCGCGACCCGGACCACAGCGCGAAGGCCGCCCAGGGGGTGACCCTCGAAGTCCTGGGCCAGGACGGCCTGTCGTACGCGCCCGCCGACGAGCGGACCCTCGGGGAGGTACGGACGGCCATCGCCGGGTGGAACGGCGACGCGCCCGGAAGCTCGGACATCGACTTCGACTGGCGCACGGTCGGCGAGTACCTCGACCGCTTGGACCGGGCCCACGACGGTCAGGGCTGCGCGGTCAACGCCGCCTACCTCGTCCCCCAGGGCACCGTCCGCGCGTACGCCCTGGGCTGGGACGACCGCCCGGCGACCGCGGCCGAGCTCGACCGGATGCGGCAACTGGTCGAGGAGGGCCTGGCCCAGGGCGCCGTCGGGATGTCCTCCGGGCTGACCTACACCCCCGGCATGTACGCCTCCGGCGCCGAACTCACCGAGCTGTGCCGGGTGGTGGCCCGCCACGGCGGCTACTACTGCCCCCACCACCGCTCCTACGGCCGCGGCGCCCTCTACGCCTACGCCGAAATGCTCGCCCTGACCCGCGAGGCCGGCTGCGCCCTGCACCTCGCGCACGCCACCATGAACTTCGGCGAGAACGAGGGCCGGGCCGGCGAACTGCTGGCCCTCCTCGACCGGGCACTGGCCGCCGGCGCGGACGTGACCCTGGACAGCTATCCGTACACGCCGGGCTGCACGACCCTCGTCGCCCTGCTGCCCAGTTGGGCGAACGAGGGCGGCCCGGAAGCCGTCCTCGCCCGCCTGCGCGACGACGCCACCGCCGAGCGGATCCGCCACGCGCTGGAGGTGGAGGGCGCCGACGGCTGCCACGGAGTGCCGGTGGACTGGTCGACGATCGAGGTCTCCGGTACGACCGATGCCGCGTACGGGGCGTACGTCGGCACCCGTCTCGACGGCTGGGACACCGCCCGGCGGCTCCTCGTCGGGGACCGCCTCGGGCCCACCGTCCTCCAGCACGTCGGCCACGAGGACAACGTCCGGGCAATCATGCGCCACCCCGTCCACACCGGCGGCTCCGACGGCATCCTGCACGGCGCGAAGCCGCACCCCAGGGCGTACGGCACCTTCCCGCACTACCTCGGCCGGTACGTGCGCGAACTCGGCGTCCTCTCCCTGGAGGAGTGCGTGGCCCACCTCTCCGGCCGCCCCGCGGCGCGCCTGCGCCTGCCCGACCGGGGCCTGGTCCGCGTCGGCCACCGCGCCGACCTGGTCCTCTTCGATCCGGACACGGTCGCGGCCGGATCGACGTACGAGCATCCGCGCGCGGCGCCCACCGGCATCCCGCACGTGCTCATCGACGGGCGCTTCGTGATGCGCGACGGCCGCCGCACGGACGTCCTCGCCGGGCGCTCGGTGCGCCGTACGCCCGTTCGGCAGTGACATTTACGATGGGCGCCATGGTCGCCTTCGCCGTCGCTGCCCTGTTTTTCCTCGCCTTCTGCGTCAACGCCCGAAAAGACCGCCGCCGCTTCAGCAACGCCGTGCTCCTCGGCCTGACCTTCATCACGCTCTCCTTCGCCCTGCTCCTCCAGGTGGGAGAGCTGCCCGACTGGGCGGCGATGCCCGTCGTCCTGCTCGTCTTCGCCCTGCCCACCCTCGGCATCCTGGCCCTCGGCGTCTTCCTCATAGCCAACGGCATGACCATGGTCCGCAAGGAGGGCCGCCGCCCGGCCAACCTGCTGTCGATGCTCGCGGGGCTCGGGATCTTCGGGATGATCGCGCTGCTGCTGACCGTCGGGCAGTTCGGCTCGCGGACCCTCAACGGCATGACGGCGACGCTCACCGCGCTCGTCGTCTACGTCTCCTTCATCTTCCTGTGCTTCCTCGGCTACGCCTTCCTCTACGGCCGGATCAAGGTGCGCGGCGACGTCGACCACGTCGTCGTCCTGGGCGCCGGCCTGATCGGCGGGGACCGGGTGCCGCCGCTGCTGGCCTCGCGGCTGCGCAAGGGCCGGGCGATCTACGAGGCCCAGCTGGCCCGTGGCAGCCGCCCGCCGGTGTTGCTCACCTCGGGCGGGAAGGGCTCGGACGAGCAGGTCTCCGAGGCCAGGGCGATGGCGGACTGGCTGATCGCGCAGGGCGTGCCGGCGGAGCACGTCCGGCTGGAGGACCGTTCCCGCACGACCGAGGAGAACATGCTGTTCAGCCGGGAGATCATGATCGCGGACGACCCGGGCTACCGCTGCGTGGTGGTCACCAACGACTTCCACGCCTTCCGGGCCGCGACGATGGCCCGCAAGGCGGGGGTCAACGGGCAGGTGCTGGGCTCCCCGACGGCGCGGTACTTCTGGCCGAGCGCGACGATCCGCGAGTTCGTCGCGGTGTTCTGGGAGCACAGGCTCGTGAACCTGGGGATCTGCGGTCTGCTGGTCGCCGCCGGGATGCTGGCGACGGTCGGGCTCTGAGTCCGGACACGCGGGGGAGGTGCCGTGGCTCCCCCCCTCGGCAGCCACGGCACCTACCGCACCGGCTAGAGCCGCTGCCAGAGGGCCGGGACCACCGGCGGCTCCCAGCCCGTCTGGGCCTGGTGGCCCTGGACGCAGCGGTAACTCGCGCCGCCGTAGGTGACGGTGGCGCCGGCCGCGTAGACGGCGCCGGCCTTCCAGGTGCCGCCCGGCTCCGGGTCACCGGGGCCGGGGCCGGGGTCGCCGCCGCTGACCTTGAGGGTCAGGCCGTAGCCGGACAGGATCGGGTTCAGCGGCTGGAAGAAGGTGGTCCCGCCGCTGGAGCAGTTGCCCGAGCCGCCCGAGGTGACGCCCTGGGCCTGGCTGCCGGAGATGTAGGAGCCGCCGGAGTCGCCGGGCTCGGCGCAGACCGTCGTACGGGTCACGCCGGAGATGGTGCCCTCGGGGTAGGTGACGCTGGTGTTGTGCTGCTGGATGGTCCCGCAGTGCCAGCCGGTGGTCGATCCGGAACGGCACACCGAGGCCCCGACGGGTTGCAGCACCGAGCCGGTGACCTGCACGTTCGCCCCGCCGCTGCCCTTGACGTACGGGGTCGCGGTCCACTGGGCGTTCGCCGCCACCCAGGCCATGTCGTTGCCCGGGAAGACCGAGGCCTGGAAAGAGCCCTGGGCGACCTGGTTGAAGCCGCTGGTGGTGGTCCCGGCGCGCCCGCAGTGCCCGGCGGTGGCGAAGCCGCTGACCGTGCCCTTCGTGATCGGGAAGCCCACGGAGCAGCGGCCGCTGCCGTTCATGTAATACGCGTCGCCGCCGCGCAGGTCGTACAGCGGGCGTGGGGCCTGGGCGGTACGCACCACCGTGACCAGCGCCGCATCGGTCCCGGTGGCCGCCAGCAGGCCGGCCGCGGCCCCGGGCCGGACCTCCTCGACGACCAGGGTGTTGCCGCGCGGGTCGACGTAGCGGACCGGGGTCTCGGCGGTGGCCGCCCGGTCCAGCGCGGCCTTCGCGGTGTCCAGGTCGGCCAGCGACCGGCCGACCAGCTTCGCCTCGGCCCCGGCGGCCCGTATCGCGGCGGTGTCGGCGGCCCGCGTGGTGGCCACGGTCAGGGTCGCCGCGTCGGCCCCGTCCAGCCAGGCCCCGGCGAAGGCGGCGCCGAGCCGCGCCCGGAGCCGGGCGGCGGTGGCCCCCGCCTCGGCCTCGTGGGCCAGGCGGGCCCTGGCCTGCGCGGGGGTCAGGCCGAGGTCGCGCCGCATGGCGGTGAGCAGCTCGGGCGGGGCATCGGCGGTGCGCAGGGTGGCTGCGGCGGACTTCTGCGGCGGTGCGGGGTGGGTGGAGTCGGCCGTGGCGCCGCTCGTGCCGGACAGCAGCAGCCCCGCGGCGGCCAGGGCGGTACACGCCGCGCGGGCGTGTCGCTTGAGCATGGGGATCTCCTCGGTTCGGTGGGGGTCAGCGCCACCGTAGGAATCCGAACCGCCGTGCGGGAGATGCCGGTTGGCCCCTCCCCCGGCGTTATGGCCGCGCGGCGGGCGCCGGCCCGTGGGCGGCTTTCGGGCGGCTTTCGGGCGGCTTTCGCGCGACCTTGGGGCGGCCTGCGGTCGGCCGACGTGCGTTCATGGGGCGGCCGCCGGAGGATGGAGGCTCAGGGGGCATCGGAGGGGGCACTGGAGGAGGTACGCGATGGACAGTGAATCGGACCAGCAGCAGCCCGGCCGCCCCGCTCAGCTCTTTTCGGGCGGCGAGCGGCCGTACGACCCCGAGGACCTGGTGATGGCGACCGGGCACGACCCGACTCCGGAGCGGGTCGAGAAGGCGCGCCTGCTGATCGAGAAGGAAGGCCCGCAGGTCATCGAACGATTCCTGCCGTAGGACACGCCGTAGACACGCCGTAGGACATGCCGTAGGGCGAGCTGCTGAAGGTCGCGGCCCGGGGTCGCACCCCGGGCCGTGGCCGTTCCACGCCTACGTCCGCACCGGCCGCGCGGACGAGGCCGAACCGCCGGCCGGGGCCGCCCGGGCAGCCGCGCCGGCCGACCGGGCCAGTGCCTCGGCGTGCGCCGCCCGGGCATGCTCCAGCACCGCCGCCGCGTGGCCCGCGGCCCGCGCCGCCGGATGCCAGCCGAGCAGGTGCCGCCACACCAGCGGGCTCCCGGCGAGCGGGCGGGTCACCATCCCCGGCGTCGCCGGGAAGGTCGCACGGCACAGCCCCACGGCCCGCCCCACCTGGACGAGGTGCACGCACGAAGCCGTGTCCGCCTCGTACACGCACGCGGGCGTGAACCCGGCCCGCACGCAGGCCGCCGCGAAGCAGTCCCCGAAGCACCCGTCGCCCGGTACGTCGGTCCAGGCCTCGGCGGCCAGCTCCGCCAGCTCGATCCGCTCCCGCTGTGCGAGGGGATGGTCCTCGGCCAGCATCACGTGCACCGGGTCCCGGGCCACCTCCCTCCACGCCAGCCGCCCGAGCTCGGGCGGTGCGCTCTCCCCGCACACCCCGACCAGCGCGAAGTCCAGCCGCCCGGCCGCGACGCCCCCGGCGACCTCCCGCTCCGACCACGACGTGTACGTGGTCACGGGCACGCCGGGCTCCTGCCGGGCGATCCGGTCCACGAGCCCGCCCAGCAGCGGCCCGTGCGTCCCCCCGAGCCGATGGCCGACAGCGCCGTCCTGCCGGGCGAAGCGCACCGCCTCCTCCTGCAGCTCGCACACCGCCGGCAGCACCACGCGGGCCCGCTCCAGCACCAGTTCCCCGAGCGCGGTGGCCCGTACGCCTTCCCGTCCGCGCACGAAGAGCGAGCCGCCCAGCGCCCGCTCGATCCGCTTGAGCTGGGTGCTCAGCGCGGGCTGCGCGAGCCCGAGCACGGTGGCGGCGCGGGTCAGGCTCCCGGCGTCGGCGACGGCCCGGACGATCTTGAGGTGCCTCAGCTCCAGATCCATCCCCCGAGCTTGGTCCAGACCTGTGGGCGTGCGCTACGGGTCTGCCGCATCCAGAATCGATGGACGCTCGTTAAGCGCGCAGGGGGTTGCCGTACGGAGGTCAGGCAGATGCACACCGTCACCGTCACCGTCGACTGGGACCACCCCACCGACCCGGGCCCCGGCCCGCGGCTCGACCACGTACGCACGTACGTGTCCAGCGGAGGCGCCGACGGCCATCTCTGGCACGGCGTCCCCACCCTGCTCCTCACCACCGTCGACCCCGCCACCGGCCGCACGCTGCGCACGCCGCTGATCTACGCGGAGGACGAGGGCCGCCACATCGTCCTGGCCACCGCCCCCGAAGCCCCGCACCACCCCGCCTGGTACGAGCACCTCACCGCGCACCCGGAGGTCCGCCTCCAGGTGGGCCCCGCCGTCTTCCAGGCTGTGGCGCGCACGGCGGACGCGGCGGAGCGTGAGACGTACTGGGAGGCGATGACGGCGCTGTGGCCGCCGTACGACGACTACCAGGCCGCGGTCCGGCCCCGGGAGATCCCCCTGGTGATCATCGAACACTGACGCAACGGTCCGGGCTCCACGAACGTGGAGAGCCGGTCGCCGTCCGCGCCCGTATCCGCGCCCGCGACTGCGCCTGCTTCTGCGTGTGCACGCACCCGCGAGCTTGTGCTCCGTGCCGCCGCCCCCTGCCCCCGCCATGCAGGCGGGGGCGGAGTGACGGCGCGGCGCGGGACTTCTACTCGAAGCGCACCGAGCGCACCTCCAGGGCGTCGGTCGCGGGCTTGCCGTGGGGCCGCAGCCGCCATTCGTCACCGGCGCAGCCGGTCTCCTTGTAGACGGTCACCGCGGAGTCGGTCTGGTTGTGCGGGCCGTAGCCCGGCTCCACGTCGTCGTCGCCGACGGCGTAGAGGTTGACGCACTTGCCGCTGTGCGGGTCGTGCAGGGTGACGTGCTGCTCCTGGCCGTAGCCGTCCACGTACTTGTAGTGGAAATACCCCTCGGCGGCCACGGCCGAACCGGACATCGACAGGGCCAGGGCAAAGGCGGCCACGGCAGCGGCGGCGGTGTTGCGGAGCTTCATGACGGGGGTTGATCCCTTCCTGGGGCGTGCGGAACTTCGCAACGACCCTAGGAGGGCCCGGCAGGGCGAATCGATCCTCCGCAATCACTCGGCGTGGCGAGCTCGAACCACACCACCTTCCCGATCCCGCACTCCCTCGGATACGCCCCCCAGCTCCCGGCCAGCGCCGCCACGATCCCCAGCCCCCGCCCGGACTCGTCGAGCACCCGCGCGGCACGCGGCACGGGCAACTCACGCCCGGAATCAAGCACTTCGACCCGCAGCCGCTCCCCCCGGAGCCCGCACCGCACCCACACCTCCCGCCCGGCGGGCACACGGGCATGGCGGCAGGCGTTGGTCATGAGCTCGCTGAGGAGGAGGACGGCCGTCTCGGCGGTGTCGTCGGGCAGCTTCCACTCGCGGGCCTGGGCGGCGAGACGGGCACGGGCGCGGGGGACGCTGATGGGCGCGCGGGGGTAGCGCCACTCGATGGGGTGATCCATGGTCCATACGGTCGCGGCCGGGGTAAGGGGCGGGCGAGTAACCGCGCGTAGACGGGGGGCGGTTGTACACGCGCGGTACGTACGAGCCAGGGGAGGGAAGGGCCGATGACCGAGGCATGGCGGTACGGCGGCAACCAGGTCAGGCTGTGGCGCACGGAGGCCGGCAAGACCCGCGAGGAACTGGGCGCGGAGGCCAACTACGACGCGGAGACGGTGAAGTCGATGGAACTGGGCCGCAGGCGGCCCACGCTACGACTACTCCAGGTCGCGGACCAGATGTTCGGGGCGGCCGGGAAGCTGTCGGCGGTCGCGGAGTACATGAAGCCGGAGCCGTTCCCGAAACGGTCGGAGGAATACATGGCGGCGGAGGCGGAGGCCTTCGCGATCAACTGGTACGAGCCGCTCCTCATCCCAGGCCTGCTCCAGAGCGAGGAGTACATGCGGGCACTGATGAGTGACGCCTGCCCTCCGCTGGACGACGAAACGATCGAGGAACGCATCCGGGCCCGCCTCGAACGCCAGGAGACCATGACCCGCCGCATCAAAACGGTCTACGGCTTCATCATCGCGGAGGCAGCCCTCCGCTCGGAGGTCGGCGGCAAGGAGGTCATGCGCCGCCAGTTGGACCTACTCCTGAAGCTGAGCGAACTACGGAATGTGTTCATCCAGATCCTCCCGACCGGGCGGGCATGCGGAGTGGCTCTCGTCGGCCCTCTCATCCTCCTGGAGACCCCTGAACACCAGCTGTGGGCTTGGGCCGAGGGCCAGGAAACCAGCGCGATGTATTCCCACCCCGACAAAGTCAGCACCCTCACCCAGGCCCCATGGCATGATCCGGATGAACGCCCTCAGCGCGGCGGAGTCGGCGGAGTTCATCAAAAACCTCGCGGAGGAATCATGAGTAGCGATCTCACGTGGTTCAAGTCCAGTTACAGCGATAGTCAGGGCAGCGCCTGCATCGAGGTCGCTCTCGACTGGCACAAGTCGACGTACAGCGACGGCCAAGGCGCCAACTGCGTCGAGGTGGCCACCTGCCCCCACACCGTCCACGTCCGCGACTCGAAGCTCGGCGACACCAGCCCCCGGTTCGCGGTCCCGGCGGGTGCCTGGTCCGCGTTTCTGACGGAGATCACCACTCGTTCGGGTCATTGATCGCAGAATCAGTGGCCTGACCGGCCCCCCATCCGCTACCAACAGGCGGGTAAGGGGGGAACAGTTGACCACAAACGCCCAAGAGCAGGGCAGGAACGGCAACGGCACCAACGGGCCGTTCCTCCTCGCCAAGGTGCTGGCGGACGCCCTCGTCACCATCGGTCGGCAGCGGTCGCCCGATGCGCGCGAGGGCACCCCCGCCACCTGCCGCTACTGCGGCGAAGCCGCGTACTGGCACAAGACCGTCCGGGGCAAGTGGATCCTCATCCAGCCCGGCGATGCGCCCTGTCACCTGATCCCCGCGGGTAAGCGCTGGCGCATCTCGGGCGACGGCACCGCCGTCAACCTCGGCGCTTCCACCCCCTCGGACACCTGCCGCGTCTCCCACTTCGACGTGTGCACGGTCCGGGCCGCCGCCGCCCCCGCGACCACGCCGTAGCGACGGCCTCGATTGTCGGTGGCGTGCAGCATGCTGGGATCGGTGTCGGCCTGACGCCACGGCGACGGGGGAAGGACCGAACAGTGCTCACGGGGATCGAGAACGTGGACTGGGCCTCGATGGAGCACGCGTACGGCGACGCGTCGGACGTGCCGCTGCTGCTGCGCGGCCTGGCCTCGGACGATCCGGCCGAGCGGGAGGTCGCGCTGGACGGCATGTACGGCGCGGTACACCACCAGGGCGACGTCTACGCCTGCACGGTCGCCTGCGTCCCCTTCCTCTTCGCCCTTCTGCTCCGGCCGACGGTGCGCGACCGCGGTTCGGTCCTGGAGCTGCTGTGCAGCATCGCCGGCGTGGAGGAGCCGGATCCGGAGGAGATCTGGACCGACTTCGAGGACGAGGACGAGCACGCCGCCTGGGTGGCCAACTACGTGGCGGCGTCCGCGATGACGCGTGGGCGGTCTGCCGAGCTGTTCGCGCTCCTCGACGATCCGGATCCGGAGCTGCGCGCCGTGGTGCCGGGTGCGCTCGTACGGCTGCACGCGCATCCGGGACGCGTCCTGTCCGGCCTGCGGCAGCGGTTGCGGGACGAGCCGAGCGCCGCAGTGGCCCGCGCGCTGGTGGGCGCCGTCGGGGATCTGGGCGTACGGCACGGCGGGGAGACCGCCCAGGAGGCGGCGGCCTGCCTGGAGCACGTCGTACGTGACGCCCGCTCGCACCCGGAACTGCTCCTCACGGCGTTGACGGGACTGGCGCGGTGCGCGCCCGGCCTGCCGGGGCCCGACGCCGTGGCGTCGGCCCGGGAGGCGATGCGCGCGGCGCGCGAGGAGCCGGCGTTGCCCGCAGCGGCGCCGGCCCGCCCGCGGACGGACACCCTCGTGTCGTACCTGCGTGATCTGCGGGCGGAACACCGTACGGCGGTCGACGCGGACGAGGCGATCGAGCTGCTCCAGGCGTTGCACACCGCCCTGGCCGACCGTACGGACGAGCGGCTGGCCCTGCTGGTCGACCAGCTCCGCAGTCCGTCGCCCGGACAGCGTCTGGCGGCCGTGGACCAGGCGGGCCTGCTGCTGTCGGGATGGCGGCTGCCGAGCGAGGAGCCGGTGGAACTGCTGGCCCGCCAGGTGCTCGACGAGGACGAGCGGCTGGCCCGTGCGGCGCTCGGCGCGCTGGCCCACCTGCACCCGCTCGCGCGGGGCGCCGCCGACGTGATCGCGGAATCGCTGCCCGCCTTCCGCCACGAGCTGGACGACAAGGACTGGTGGTGGTGCCGCTACGGCCGCGCGGTCGAGGCGCTGGCGCTGCGGGGCGACCCCCGGGCCGTGCCGGAACTGGCGCGGGCGCTGCGGGCGGGGCCGTTGCCGTACGACCTGCAGAAGTGCCTGGAAGCGGTCGCGCCGCACGCGGCGCCGCTGGGGCCGGTGCTGCTGGAGCGGCTCGCCGACCTGCACCCCGAGGCGCACCGGCGCAGGGCACGGCTGCTCGACGCCCTGGGCGTGCCCGTTCCGGCGGAGGCGCTGCCCCTGGTGGCGTCGTTCCTGGGCAGCGAGGACATCGCCACCCGCCTCGCGGCGCTGGCGGCGATCGCCCGGTACGGCGCGGATGCGGGTCGATACGCCGCTGTGGTACGGACGTCGGCGACGTCGACGTCGGATCCGTCGCCGTACCGCCGCATGAAGACGGCCGAGGCGCTGTGGGCGGTCGCCGGGGAGGCCGAGCGGGAACTCGTACTCGACGCGGTCGAGGCGGTGTTGCGGCTGGAGCGGCCGAACGATCGCCGGGACGGGTTCGGGGCGGCCGGGCGCATCGGGCGGTCCGCGTCGCCGCTGGCGCCGCTGCTGCGGGAACGGATGGCCGAAGCCGAGCACCGCGCGGAGGCGGCCGTCGCGCTGTGGCGCGTGACCGGGGACGCGGAGGAGGTCGCGGCGGTGCTCGTAGAGGAGTGGACGCGGACCCCCTTCCGGCTCCCCGAGACCGCCGCCTGCCTGGCCGGCCTCGGCCCGTCAGCGGCAGCGGCCGCCGCCCCCTTGGCCGAGGCCGAACTGGCCCGCCCCCGCCGCCACGGCAACGACGACCCGTCGCGCCGCACGCGCCATCACGTGGACGTGGACGAGGAGTTGCGGCGCAACTGCCTCCGCATCCTGGGAAGGGGAGCGCCGACCGTCACTTCGGGCACAACGTAGCGTCGAGGAGGGCCGGCACATCGGCGGGACCCCGCTTGACGGTTCACCGCCGTGGCCCCACGTCAGGCCGCCGCAGCCGAGCGGCGTGCTGACCACACCCGGCCCGTACCGGTCCCCAGGCCACCGGCCGGGCGGCAGCAGGGATCTCGACGGTGGTGCGCAACTCGGCGACCTGCGCGGGCTTCAGGAGCTTGCCGCCGGTGCAACCTGCCGTGCAACGTGGTGGCCGCATCGGAAAACCGGACACGCCCAGCCTGCACGTTCAAGATCCACTGACCTGTCCGGGCAGCCCCTCACGGCCGGTCGTAGACGGTCACCTCCACGTCGCGCGCGCACAGCGCGTCAGTGATGAGCGGCTCGATACGTGACCACGTGCCGCCGGCGAGGCCGCAGCCGATGCGGGGCATGTGGACCGTGGCACCCAGCTCGACGGCGTGATCGGCCAGCGCGGCGAGGCAGCGCCCCACGGCGTCGTAACGGATCGGCGGACCCCCGCTTCCGGTACGCATCCCGCGCTGACCGATCATGTTGGCCACCCACACGTCGGGCTGCACTCGCACCACCTGCACGGCCCCGAGCCCGAAGTCGTTCCCGCTGCGCCCCCGATGCCAGGCCCGGTACGCCGCCTCGGGCTCACCCCAACGCCGCGAGACGGCGAGCACTAAGCCCTTCCCCCATCCCCCGAGGTCGTTGCAGACGTGGGCAACCACCTTGGGCCCTTTGGCCTGCGGACTCGTCGCATCCCCGGCAATGATCCTGAGCGGCTTCATCCGGCAACGGTAGGCGGGGGCCGGACAGGGGGCGGGGGTGGTGGTGGTGTGGGTGGGGGGTGGGTCGGGGGCTTCGGAGGGTGGGTCGGGTTGGCGGGATCGGGGAGGTGGGATCGGGGAGGTGGGCGGGGGTTCGGTGGCCGGGGGACCGTTCTCCGGGATCAGGGAAGGTATGGGGGCTTCCCGTCAGTCTCATCGTCTCTCCGGTTCGGGCCGGCCCCTCAAGGGCGCTCCTCCTTCGTCGTCGCGTCGCTTCGCGATGGCCTTCGGCCACCCTTGACCGACCGTCCCGCCCCGGACAAACGAAGACTGTCGGGAAACCCCCAAAAGAACGGCACGGGGGGAGGGACGGGCATGCGAGGTCATCAGGGATGCGCAACTGGAGCCCAGAGGGCCGGCATCCATCTCACGGCGGCCAGACGGTTCCCGGGAGTGTGGGCGCGCATCAGATCGCTACTCGCTCCACACGTCTCAGCGACTGCCGCCCGTCCGTGGCCGGGCACAAGCCGCCCATGCTCTCTCGCGCGCCTCATCGGCGGCGGCCGACGGCCGTCCGTGGCCAGGCATAAAGCCGCACACGCTCCCCAGCGCTCCGCACGCCTCGGCGACCGACCCCCGCCTGTGGCCGGGCAAAAGCCGCCCAAGCTCCCCAGCGCTCCGCACGTCTCGGCGGCGAACGGCCGTCTGTGGCTGGGCATAAGACGCCCACCTCCCCGGAGCTTCTCACCGACGGCGTCCGACTGCCGTCCGTGGCCGGGCATAAGCCCGCCCAAGCTCTCCGGCGCGCCTCATCGACGGCGGCCGACCGTCGACTGGGGTCAAAAGACGGCTGGCAGCGGGTATGCCGTCGTGGAATGCGGTCTGGGCGAGTGGGCGGACGAAAAGGCCGGCAGATTGCCCCCGTTTGGGCGTGTTTGGTCCTGTGTTTGTGGTGCGGAGGTCGCTCTGACCCCTTCACAGCTCGGCATGGGCGCTGTTTGGAACCTTCAGACACAGATGGGCGACACCTTCGCCCGCATGGGAAGGCACGCAGGCGTCGGGGGTGGCTTGTGCCCGGCCACAGACAGGCGGCGGTCGCCTTCCACGCGAGGTGCGCAGGCATCGTGGGCGGTTTGTGGCCGGCCACAGACGGGCGGCAGCCGCCCGCAACCCGAGGCACGCAGGTGGCTGGGCGGCCTGTGGCCCGGCCACAGACGGGCGGCGGTCGCCTTCGACGCGAGGTGCGCAGGTGGCGTGGGCGGTTTGTGACCAGCCACGGACGGACGGCAGTCGCCGAGACGTGTGGAGCGAGTAGCGATCTGATGCGCGCCCACGCTCCCGGGAGCCGTCTGGCCGCCGCGAGGGGGATGCTGGCCTCCTGGGCTCCAGTTCCGCATCCCTGATGACCTCGCATGCCCGCTCCTCCCCCCGTGCCGTTCTTTTGGGGGTTTCCCGACAGTCTTCGTATGTCCGGGGCGGGACGGTCGGTCAAGAGTGGAGCGCAGCGACATCGCGTAGCGACGCGACGAAGGAGCGCTCTTGAGGGGCCGGCCCGAACCGGAGAGACGATGAGACTGACGGGAAGCCCCCATACCTTCTCTGATCCCGGATCACTGGACACCGGTCACCGAACCCCCGGCCTACCCCCTCATCCCGCCAACCGGGCCCACCCCCTCACCCCCGCCCCAGCACCACCGTCCCCGATGAGCAGAACCAGCCGCCCGTGCCCGAGGCCAGGGCTACCTCCGGGAGGCGGCCGCCGCGTTTGGTGACCTGGCGGTCCGGGCCCGCCTCGCCGCGGAGTTGGCGGACCGCCTCGACCAGGAGGAACAGGCCGCGCATCCCCGGGTGGCAGGCGGAGAGGCCGCCGCCGTCCGTGTTGACCGGCAGTTCCCCCTCCCGCAGCAGGCGGCCCTTCTCCACGAAGGCGCCGCCCTCGCCCTTCGCGCAGAAGCCGAGGTCCTCCAGGGTCACCAGGGTCATGTACGTGAAGGCGTCGTAGATCTCGGCGAGGTCCACGTCGGCCGGGGTGAGGCCGGCCCGTTCGAAGGCCTGGCGGCCGGAGACCGCCGCCGGGGACACCGTGAAGTCCTCCCATTCCGACATGGTGGTGTGGGATACGGAGGTCCCCGCGCCCAGGATCCACACCGGCGCCTTCGCGGTGTCCGGCACGTAGTCCTCCGCCGCCAGGAGGACCGCGCAGCCGCCGTCGGAGCGGATGCAGCAGTGCAGCTTGGTGAAGGGGTCGGCGATCATCTCGCCGGACAGCACTTCGTCCACGGTCAGCGGGTCCCGGAACATCGCGTCGGGGTTGCTGGCCGCGTTGGCGCGGGCCTGGACGGCCACCGAGGCGAGCTGCTCCAGGGTCGTCCCGTACTCGTGCATGTGGCGGCGCGCGGCCATCGCGTACTTGGAGACCAGCGTGTGCCCGTACGGGACCTCGAACTGCAGTGGTCCGCGCGCCCCGAAGGAGAGGTTCGAGGTGCGGCGCCGGGCCTTGATGTCGGCGCGGGCGGTGGATCCGTAGACGAGCAGGACGGCGTTGGCGTGTCCGGCCGCGATGGCGTCGGCGGCGTGGGCCGCCATGACTTCCCAGGTGGAGCCGCCGACGGAGGTGGAGTCGACCCAGGTGGGGCGCAGGCCCAGGTACTCGGCCACCTCCGCCGGGGCGAGGATGCCGAGGCCGGCCGAGGCGAAGCCGTCGATGACTGAGCGGTCCAGGCCGGAGTCGGCGAGGGCCCGGCGGGCGGCCTGGGCGTGCAGGGCGTAGGGGGTCGGGCCGTCCACCCGGCCGCAGTCCGAGAGGGCGACGCCGACGACGGCGACCCTGCGGCGGGGAGGGGAGGGGGGTCGAGGCATGAAGGGGACGGTACAACTGACGTACCGTCAGACGCTACCCCGCTCCGCCCCCTGTGCATCTCACCCTCCCCGCCCTAACATGACGGCCCGTCAGATACGGGGAGGAGCCCGACGATGGACGCCGCCTTCACCGCGGAGCAGGACGAGATACGCCGCACCCTGCGCGAGATCCTGGGCAAACGCTGCGGCCCGGACGAGGTCAAGGCCGCCGTCCGGACCGCCGCCGGACACGACCGTGAGCTGTGGGAGCAGCTCTCCCGCCGGCTCGGCCTGCCGGGCCTCGCCATCGCCGAGGAGTACGGCGGCGTCGGCTGCGCCCCCGCCGACCTGGCGCTGGCCTGCGAGGAGACCGGACGGGTGCTGCTGCCCTCGCCGCTGCTGGCCACCGCCACGCTCGCCGCCCCCCTGATCGCCGCCCTCGGTACCGCCGCCCAGCGGTCCGCCCTGCTGCCCGCGCTCGCGGCCGGCGAGGTGACCGCGGCGCTCGCCGTTCCCGGCCCGGCCCTGGCCGCCGCCCTCGCGCTGACCGGCGACAACGCCGCCGGTGAATGGGCCGGCGGGGGCCGCGCAGGCGGGGTGCAGGCCCGCGCCGCCGACGCGGCGGCGGGCGGTGGCTGGCGGCTGTACGGGGAGGTCGCCCAGGTGCTCGACGGGCACAGCGCGGGCCTGCTCCTCGTCGCCGCGCACACCGGCGGGTTCGCCCGCAGCCGGACCCTGCTGTTCCTCGTACGGGAGGACGCGCCCGGCCTCGTACGGGCCCGGCAGACGACCCTCGACGAGACGCGGCCGCAGGGGTGCGTCCAACTGCGCGACACTCCTGCCGAGTTGCTCGGCGAGGAAGGGGCCGACGTACTCCCCGCCCTCGCCGCGACCGGACGTACGGCCGCCACCGCCCTCGCCGCCGAGGCGGTCGGCGCGGCCGCCCAGGCGCTGGCCCGCACCGTGGAGTACGTACGGCAGCGGGAGCAGTTCGGCCGCGCCATCGGCTCCTTCCAGGCGGTCAAGCA
Organism: Streptomyces sp. NPDC003042; assembly: GCF_053591315.1. Classification (NCBI taxonomy): domain Bacteria; kingdom Bacillati; phylum Actinomycetota; class Actinomycetes; order Kitasatosporales; family Streptomycetaceae; genus Streptomyces; species Streptomyces sp. NPDC003042. Next base: position 22,703 of record NZ_JBSFTP010000006.1, on the reverse strand, counting down.
CCGCCTGGCCGACCTCTACGTACAGGTCCAGGCGGCCCGCTCCGCCGCCTACTACGCCGTCTGGGACCCGGAGCAGGGCGGCCTCGCCCTCGCCCAGGCCCTCGAGGCGCTACGGCTGACCGCGGGCGAGGCCATCCAGCTGCACGGCGGCATCGGCTTCACCTGGGAGCACGACGCGCACCTCTACTTCAAGCGGGCGGCGGCCGACGAGCTGCTGTTCGGCCCGGTCCACCGGCTGCGGGCGCACGCCGCGCAACAGGCGGGCCTGTTCGTCTCCGCCCCCATGCCCCGCACGGCACCCGAGAAGGCGGCCGTCTGATGGCTCCACCCGGCATCAAACTCATGCAGAAGGTCTCCTCGACCCTGCTGTTCGCGAAGATCGCACCGCACGTCATCCCCGCGATGGACAAGGCGGTGCACAGGCTGACCCGCGGGAAAGTGCTGCTCAGCGCCCGGATGCTGCCCGGTGTGATCCTCACCGCCAGGGGCGCCAAGAGCGGCGAACCGCGCACCACGCCGCTCGCCTGCATGCCGGAGGACGGCGGCAGCAGCTGGCTGCTGATCGGCTCCAACTTCGGCCGTCCCGGGCATCCCGCCTGGACGGGGAACCTGCTCAAGCACCCGGACGCCGACGTGAGTTGGCAGGGGCGGGACATCGCTGTACGGGCCCGGCTGCTGGCGGGGGAGGAACGTGCGGTGGCGTGGCAGGCGGCACTGAAGTTCTGGCCGCCGTACGCGACGTACCAGGCGCGCGTCGAGCGCGAGATCAGGTTGTTCCGCCTGGAGCGACGCTGATCGCAGGGGTGCGGAACGGATGCGGAGCGGGTGCGGGAACGGACGCGGAGCGGCTGCGGAACGCGTGCGGGCGGGCGAGGGCGGGTGAGGAACGGCGGACCCTCTCCAGGGTCCGCCGTTACTTGGTCGGCTTCTTCCCCGTGATGCCCAGGTGGACGAGCAGCGCCAGGTTCGGCTTGAGCTCGGCCTGCTTGACGCCCCAGGTCGTGAAGCCCTTCTGGTGCGAGGCGACCGCGGCCAGCATCGCGACCAGCGAGCCCGCCATGGCCGCCGGGCTGAGGTCCTTGTCGACCTTGCCCTTGGCCTGGAGTTCCTTCATCGACTCCGTAAGGGAGTTGGTGACGGAGTTCAGGATCTTCATGCGGATCTTGTAGAAGCGCTTGTCGCCCTCGGCCGCGCCGAGGTCGACGACCCGCAGGATCGCGTCGTTGCGCCGCCAGAACTCCAGGAATCCCTCGACGAGTTCCTCGGCGGCGGCCCAGCCGGCCTTGCCGACCCAGTTGCGTCCTTCCACGAGCGCTGTCAACTGCGCGCCCTCCATCGCCATTTCCTCGGCGATCTCCAGGACGGCGCCCTCGACGTCCGGGAAGTACTGGTAGAAGGTCGCGGGGGAGGTGCCGGCCTTGCGGGCGACGTCGATCACCTTGACGTCGCGGTACGGCGAGGAGCTGAGCATCTCGCTGAGGCAGTCGAGCAGCTTCTGCCGCGTCGCCTGGCCGCGCCGGCCGGCGACACGCCCGTCGACGGTGCGTACTTGTCCTGTCATGCCGTCAGCTTACCGAGGGGGGATGGGCGCGCTATTCGGCCGCCTGCAAATGGGGTGACGCGGCCACCGACCTGGGCGGGAGCGGCGCGGGAGGGGTGCGGGAGGGGTGCGCCGGCGGCCTCGGCGGCGGATTCCGGCCGGGGGCGGCCCGGGGTACCGGGCCGGTACGAGTCCCCTCGTATCGTGGCGTATCCCCCGAATAGTCTTATCAACAGGCTGTGGACAAGTTATCGGGCGGACTATGGCTGAGAGGTGTGAAAACAGCCTGAAGCAGAGCAAAACCCCGCACAAGGGAAGGACCCGGTTCATGGCCGCATTCGCGGAAGGATCGCCCTGCTGGGTCGACGCCTCGCTCCCGGACGTCGAAGCGGGCAAGCGCTTCTACGGTGAGCTCTTCGGGTGGACCTTCGCGGACAGCGCGGGCCCCGAGTACGGGAGCTACACCCAGGCCTACAGCCGCGGCCGCAACGTCGCCGCTCTCGCCCCCAAGCCCGACGGCCGCATGCCCACCGTTTGGGGCGTGTACCTGTACACCACCGACGCCTACGCCTGCGCCGCCCGCATCCGCGCCGCCGGCGGCCAGATGGTCATGGACCCGCAGCCCGTCGGCCCCTACGGCACGGCCGCGATGGCCGCCGACCCCGGCGGGGCCGTCTTCGGCCTCTGGCAGCCCGGCACCCACCACGGCTTCGACGCCCAGCAGGAGCCGTACACGTACTGCTGGGCGGAGGTCTACACGCGGGCCCGCGACGCGGTCGACGTGTTCTACGCCAACGTCTTCGGCTACGTACCGCAGGACCAGGACGAAGGGGACACCGGCATCGAGTACCGCCTGTGGTCGCCGCCCGGCAGCAAGCCCGGCAGCGACACCGCCGTCCTGGGGCGCAGCCTGATCACCTCCGCCTTCCCGGAGATCATGCCCGCGCATTTCCTCGTCTACTTCGCCGTCCCGGACTGCGACCAGAGCGTCGCGACGGTGCGGCGGATCGGCGGCCGGGTCACCGCCGATCCCTTCGACACGCAGTACGGGCGGATCGCCGTCGTCGCCGACAATCAGGGTGCCGTCTTCGGCCTGCTCTCGGAGCCACGTGTGAAAGCCCACCCTGAGCCGGGGCCGGACCAGTCGCGGGCCTGACAGAATCGGGCTTGCGCGACTCCGGGCGGCGCCCGGAGAGCCGCCGCACGGAATGGAACGCCGCACGGGCCGACCGACCACCGTGCCGGTGGTCCGCGCATCGGTGGAAGCGGGTCCGGCAGGGGCCCGTACGGGGAGGTGTGGAGGCGAGTGGTGGAGCAGCTGACGCAGCACGACCCGAGACGGATCGGCCCCTTCGAGGTGCTGGCCCGGCTCGGCGCCGGCGGCATGGGGCTGGTCTATCTCGCGCGGTCGGCGTCCGGACGCAGGGTCGCGATCAAGACGGTGCGGACGGAACTCGCCGAGGACCAGCTCTTCCGGGTGCGCTTCACCCGCGAGGTGGAGGCGGCGCGCGCCGTGTCCGGCTTCTACACCGCGGCCGTCGTCGACGCCGACCCGCGCGCAGCCGTGCCGTGGCTGGCCACCGCGTACGTCCCGGCGCCCTCCCTGGAGGAGATCGTCAACGAGTGCGGGCCCATGCCCGCCCAGGCCGTACGGTGGCTCGCGGCCGGAATCGCCGAGGCGCTCCAGTCCATCCACGGCGCGGGCCTGGTCCACCGCGACCTGAAGCCGTCCAACGTGCTCGTCGTCGAGGACGGCCCGCGCGTCATCGACTTCGGCATCGCGAGCGGCGTCTCCAACACCCGCCTGACCATGACGAACGTCGCCGTCGGCACCCCCGCCTACATGTCGCCCGAGCAGGCGAAGGACTCGCGCAGCGTCAAGGGCGCCAGCGACGTCTTCTCCCTCGGCTCGACCCTCGTCTTCGCCGCGACCGGGCACCCGCCGTACCACGGCGCGAACCCGGTCGAGACGGTGTTCATGCTGCTGCGGGAGGGTCCCAACCTGGAGGGGCTCCCGGACGAGCTGCGGCCGCTGATCGACTCCTGCATGCAGATGGACGCCACCCGGCGCCCGACCCCGGCCGACCTCCAGGCGCAGCTCGCCCCCCACCTCTTCGACGGCGGTGACGACAGCGGGACCGCCTCGGCGTGGCTGCCGGAGCGGGCCGTCGCGATGATCGAGGCCCGGCGAGCGGGGCACCGTACGGCCGCCCCCGTGGTCCCGGCTCCGGCTCCGGCTCCGGCACGGGCGCCGGCCCCGGCCCCCGTACCGGGCCCCGGCCACCGGTCGGGGCCGCCGTCCGCGGCGGCCACGCACCGCCACCAGCGTGGCGCCGCCGACCCCTGGGCGGACCCGCGGACCGGCCAGGCGGCCCCGCCGCGCCCCGCCCGCCCCCCGGTGCCCTCGCTGCCCGGCGCCCCCGTCCGGCTCGGCGGCTCCCCGGTGCCGATCGGGCCGGGCCCGCGCGCGACGGCCTCGGCGCCGGCCGCGTCCGTGGCCTGCGATTCGGCGACGGGCTGGGTCCGGCCGCCGACGGGCGCCGCCGCGGCCCTGGTCCCGCCCGCATCCTCGCCCTCGCCCTCGCCCTCGGCCGTCGTCCCCGGCCCCGGCCCGTCTCCCGACAGCGGTCGCTGGCGGCCATGGCGCTTCCGCATGTCCAACGAGGTCTGGGGCACCCCGACCGTCGCCGGCGACCTGCTCTACGTCACCTCCTTCGAGGTGCACGCCCTGGACGTCGGCAGCGGCCGCCGCCAGTTCAAGACGCGGGACGTCGCCTGGTCCATGGCGGTCTCCGACGGCCGCATCCACGCCTCCGACGGGCCCTCCCTCTACGCGCTCGACGCCTCCGACGGCTCCGAGCGGTGGCGGCTGTCCACCGACGCCTGGGTGTACGCGGTGCGCGCCGACCGGGGCACCGTCGTCACCGCCACGCGCGGGGGCGGCGTACAGGGCTGGGAAGCGGCCACCGGCCAGAAGCTGTGGGAACTGACCGGCGCCCAGTGCGACTTCGAGACCCCGGAGGCGGCCCCCGTCCTGCACGAGGGCACCGTCTACGTCTGGCAGGACGCCCGGCTGCGCGCGCTCGACGCCCGCTCCGGCCAGGAAGCCTGGTCCTACCCGGTCGGCGACGCGGCTTCCTGCGGCAACGTTCCCGTACGCGTCACCCCGGCCCCGGACGGCAACGTCTACGTGTCGGCCGGCACCCGGGTCCTGTCCGTCGACCGGGCCTCGGGCCGGGTCCGCTGGCACTTCGAGGCCCCGGCCGTGTTCCTGGCACCCCCGGCCTTCGCACCGGGCGCGGCCGTCACGGGCGGCGGCGTCTACCTGGCCGACTACCTCGGCACCGTCTACGCCCTGGACGCGGCCACCGGCAAGGACCGCTGGCGCATCGCCACCGAACCGCGGCCCTCGGGAGACCCGGTGCTGGTGGCCAACGGCAACGTCCACCTCGGCGCGGGCAGCGCGCTCTACACGCTCGACGCGGTCACCGGCACCCCGAAGTGGCGGTTCGCGGCGGGCGGCGAGATCACCGGCTCCCCGGCGGTCGCGGACGGCCGCGTCCACTTCGGCTCCGCCGACCACTGCCTCTACACCCTGGACGCGGCAGGCGGCCAGCTCCGCTGGAAACTGGCCACGGGCGGCGAGATCACCGGCGCCCCGGTGGCGGAGGCGGGCGTGGTCTACGCGTGCAGCAAGGACCGCTGCGTCTACGCCCTGGACGCGGCCAAGGGCACGGGCACCCGTACCCCTTCCTGACGCGCCGCTCGCACGGCTCGGCCGCGAGCGGCCTCCCCGGCTTCGCGCCGCTGCGCCGGACTCCGTCCGTCGGATGTGGCCCGGGGCGGGGATTCGCCCTGGCCGCCGGGCAGCCCCCACCTCAATCGCAGGCGGGGGCCACGGGGGCGCGAGGGTCAGCGGTCATGGAGCGACAACGCCGTCCAGCCCGGGGCCGAGCCGGAACGGGCCGGCTGCCCAGTCGGCGGTGACTTCGTCCTGGCAGACGACGAGCAGGAGGGCCGGACACGCGTACTTCGCCTTCAGGTACGACAGGTAGTACGACCAGCTGACCGCCTTGTCCGGATCCCGGCGGCCCTGCGCCTCGATGGCGAGCAGGAAGCCGCCGGCGCCGCTGTCCGGCACGATCCGAAGGACGCTGTCCACCCGCCGTTCCGTTCCAGGGGGCGGATCTCCTTGAATCCTCCCCTCCCAGAAGGGAGGGGATTCCTCACCATTCAGGGCTAATCGGGGATTTCTAGCTCACGCTGCCAGATGGGGCAGCGCCCCGTCTGGTCTTACGCGATCAGCACTAGCCGGGTTGAGACCAGCCCGGACCAGCATCACGCGGGCGGAGTTCTTATCCCTGGGGGATACGGCTCCGCACGCGATGCAGGCGTAGGTTCGTTCTGAGAGAGGTAGTGCGTGCTTGGTTCTCGCTCCGCACTGCGCACAGTCCATGGTGGTGTGCGCGGGGTGTACCAGGTGCACGGTCCGTCCGTGCTTGCGGCCCATCTCGATCAGGGCCGTCTTGGTGGCGCTGATGGCCGCGTCGGCGGCCTTGCGGGCCATGGTCGTCTTGGAGAGGAACTTCGGGCGGAAGTCCTCGACCGCCACGGCGTCGTGATCGCGGACTACGGACTTGGCCCACTTGCGGCCAGTGTCCTGGCGTTGCCGGGCGACCTTCTTGTGCAGCTTCGCGGTCTGCCGTTTCGCGTGCCGGTAGCCGTTCGACCCTGCCTTGCCCTTCGGTGGCTTGCGCCGGGCCATCATCCGCTGGTAACGCGCGAGGCCGGCAGCGGCCTTCTTGCTGTGCTCGGGGTGCGGGAGGTCGTGGGCGTCGCTGGTGGTGGTCGCAGTCTCCCTCACGCCCCAGTCCACGCCGATCACCGCGCCGGTTTCCGAAAGCGGCTCGACCTCGGCGGGGATGACGAACGAGCAGTACCAGTGCCCGAGACTGTCCTGATAGACACGCACGCTGGACGGGTCGGCCGGGAGGTCCCGCGACCACACCACCGTCAGGGCGATACCGCCCGCCAGGTACAGGCGGCCGTCCTTCAACCGAAAGCCGCGCTTCGTGTAGTTGAGCGACGGCAGCGCTTCCCGCTTCTTCTTCCACTTCGGCATCCCGGCCCGCTGCCGCATCGGCAACCGGTCCTTGATGTCCTTCTGCGCCTTGGCGCGGGACTTCCCGAAATCCCGGATCAACTGCTGCTGCGGAACCGAGGACCCTTCGCGAAGCCAAGTGTTCCCGGTGCGGGCTTCGGTCAACATCTTGTCGAGCTGCGCCGGACCACACGTGCGCTTGTCCTCGCCTTCGGGCCGGTCCTTGTTCCAGACATGGGTCTGTTTTGACTTCGCGCAGCACTCGTTCCACACCCAGCGGCACCGGTCCCACTCCGCCATCAGGGCGGCGAGAGCGGTAGACGACACACGGACACGGAACGTCCACCGGGCGTACCCGGCATCCCCCGCCATTGGTGTCGTTGCCACCCCAACAACCTATTCCCGACCACTGACAACAGCCCAAAGGGCAGGTCAGACCAGATACGAACCGAGCTCCGACGCTCCGTGTCTCCGCCCCAAGGACCCATTCCTTCCCGGCCTGAAGGCCGAGGCCTCCTGGGAGAAATCAGGTGACCACGCCCGAATCCAAGACTGTGTCGGCACGTGCCGCTGACATATGCGATCAACTCACCCGATCGAGCGACCGAGGCGCTTCAGGGCCCCGCTGCGGGGCGGATCTGGCGCGGAGTGACAGGATGGACCCCATGAGCAACGTTTACTTCGACATCAACATCAACGGCGAGGCCGCCGGCCGCATCGTCTTCAACCTCTTCGACGACGTCGTCCCGAAGACCGCGAAGAACTTCCGCGAGCTCGCCACCGGCGAGCACGGCTACGGCTACGCGGGTTCGCCGTTCCACCGCGTCATCCCGGAATTCATGCTGCAGGGTGGTGACTTCACCAACCAGAACGGCACCGGCGGCAAGAGCATCTACGGCGAGAAGTTCGCCGACGAGAACTTCCAGCTGCAGCACGACCGCCCGTTCCTGCTGTCGATGGCGAACGCCGGCCGCAACACCAACGGCTCGCAGTTCTTCATCACCACCGTCCCGACCCCGTGGCTCGACGGCAAGCACGTCGTGTTCGGCGAGGTCGTCGAGGGCTCGGACCTGGTCCAGAAGATCGAGAAGCTGGGCTCCCGGTCCGGCGCCACCAGCGCCAAGATCGAGATCGCGGCCTCGGGTGTCGTCGACGCTGCCTGACCCCCATCACCGTGCCGGTCGGCCCCGCCCCCTTCCCGGGGGCCGGGGCCGCCGCCGTTTCGCCGCCTACGCTGGCCCGTTACGTGTGGTTCTTGGGCGGGGGCGGCGGCCGGGAGTCGTTCGGGTAGGTGGGTGGGGCCGGTTCTGGGCCGGGCGGGGGTTCGGTGGCCGCGTGGCGGCCGGGGCGGCGGGTGGGGCGGCCGCGCATCACTGCCGCGGCGAGGAGGAGGAGCGCGCCGGCGCCGAAGGCGTTGGCCACGCCGTCACCGATGCCCTGGCCGTCGCCGCCGACCGAGAGGCCTCCCGCGGCCTGGCCCTGGCGGATCATCCAGAGGACGGCGAAGCCGAGGACCACGACCCCCGCCAGTGCCATCAGCAGGCGGGAACGGAGCACGATCGCGACCAGGGTGAGCAGGGCCGCGACGAGGAACGGCAGCAGGATCGACCCCATCAGGGCGGCCTTCTGGTCGGTGATCCCGGTGCCGGTGAAGAGGTCCTCGATGCGGTAGTCGCGGCCGTGCCGGCCCTCGTACCAGGCACGGAAGGGGCTCCAGACGGCGGCTGCCGCCCCGATCAGGCCCAGCAGCGAGCCGAATACGTTGCGGATCATGCCTGTCCCTCCGACGTCGGGATCATGATCCCGACGCTACGCCGGGAGCCCGGCCCTCGCACGCCGGGCGGAGTCCGGCGCAGCAGTCCGAAGCCGGGGAGGCCCGCCGGGGCCGTGGCGTGCGAGGGGTGCATGGAGGGGCGGTCGCTACGCCGGGCCTCGGGTCCTCGCACGCCGGGCGGAGCGCGTCGAGGGGCGGACGCGGCGTGCCTGGTAGCGTGACGCGCCGTTTGTCACAGGGGAGGGTGGAAGGTCATGGGCACTGGACGTGGAGGCCGCATCAGACTTGCCGTGGTGCTCGTGGCGGTGGTGATGGCGCTCACCGGGTTCTCGTCGAGCGGCGGGAGCGGCGGGGGCAGCAGCGGTGGCAGTGGGAAGAGCAAGAGCAAGAGCAGCAGTGGGGGCGGGTGCTCCAGCTCGAAGAGCAGCAAGAGCAACAGCAAGAGCAAGAACAGCTACAACGGCAGCAGCGGCAACGGTGGGGCGACCGCCTCGCCCACGCCGACCAGCGACCCCGCCACCGCCGTCGTGACCTCCTGTGTCGGCGCCTCCAAGCCGTCCACCACCATCGACGTCACCTCCCGCCTCGCCCGGAAGGCGACCTTCGAGGTGGTGCTGTACCGCGAGCGCGCCGACGGCGGCCTCGTCGAGTCGGCCACCGGGCAGGTGACCCTGGAGGCGAACGCGACCCGCAGCCTGGTCATCGACATGAAAGCCCCGCAGCGCGCCGGCGACGTGAAGAACTGCCGGATCAGCAGGGTCTCCGTCGTGGGCTCCGCGACCTCGACCTCCAGCCCGAGCCCCACCCAGACCGGCTCCGGCCCCACCTCCACCTCGAAGCCCAAGGCCACGCCCGCGCCCACCAAGACCCGCCCCCGCAGCTGATCAGCGCAGCCGGAACCGCGTTCCCGCCCGCCGGGAGCCGAAGAGGTCCGCCTGCCGTTCCGGTGGCAGGTTGCCGAGCGCGATCAGCGCCGGGGCCTGGTCCAGGGCCTGCTGGAGCGCGGCGCGCTTCGCGGACCACAGGGCCCGTACGGTGCCCTGTACGGCGTCCGTCGGGTAGCCGGCCAGCGTGTGCGCCGAGCGCAGGGCCGCCGCGAGCAGTTCCCCGGGTTCGGCCAGTTCGGAGACGAGGCCGGTCTCGTGGGCCCGCTGCGCGGAGAGCCGTTCCGCCGTGCCCATCAGGGACATCCGGGCGACCTCGCCGAAGGGCATCCGCTGTGCCATGTACACGGCCTCGTAGGCGCTGACCATCCCGTACGTGGTGTGCGGGTCGAAGTACGTGGCGGTGGTGGAGGAGACGATGAACTCCGACTCGCCCAGCAGGTAGAAGGCGCCGCCGCACGCCATGCCGTTCACGGCGGCGATCACCGGCTTCCACAGGTCGTTGGCCTTCGGGCCGATCGCGACCAGCGGGTCGTCGACCGAGTACGGGGACGCGGGCTGGGGGACTTCCGTGCTCCGGTCGATGCCGGTGCAGAAGGCGGCCGTGCCCGCGCCCGTCAGCACCACCGCCCGGACGTGCTCGTCGTAGCGGAATTCCCGCCAGGCGGACGCCAGTGCGGCGGCCGTGGTCAGGTCGATCGCGTTGTGGCGGTGCTCCCGGTCCAGGGTGACCACCGCGACCCCGGTGTCCTTGTCCTTCTCCACCCGCAGGGTCATGACCGCTCCAGCAGCCAGCGCGGCACGGTCATCCCGCCGGTCTCGGTGAACGTCACCCGCACCCGGGCGCCGATGCGCAGCCGGGCCGGGTCCACGGAGTTCAGCGGGGCGTCGGCTGAGGTCACGAGGTTCCCGGCCAGCCGGATGTGCGGGGCGTCCGCCAGCTCGACGAGGATCACGTTGTACGGGGCTTGCGCGGCGTACGCGGGCAGCAGCGGCGGGTGGGGCCGGACGTACGACCAGATGCGACCGCGGCCGCTCATCAGGCGCCAGTCGCAGGAGAACGACTGGCAGTGCGGGCAGCAGGGGCGGGGCGGGAAGCGCAGCCGGTCGCAGGCGGTGCAGGCCTGGACGCGGAGTTCGCCCTGGGCGGCGTACTCCCAGAAGGGGGCGCCGTCCTCGTCGGGGACGGGGAGGAGGAGTGGTTCCTGGGCCGGGGTCATGGGGCGGCTCCTCACGCTCGAAGCAGGATCGCGGACGTCGGGACGCCCTCGCCCGCCGTCACCAGGCAGGTCGCGGCGTCCGGGATCTGGGCGGTGGAGGTGCCGCGCAGCTGCTTGACGCCCTCGTTGATCAGGTTGAAGCCGTGCACGTAGGCCTCCGAGAGGCCTCCGCCGCCGGTGTTGATCGGCAGCCGGCCGCCCCGCTCCAGGGCGCCGCCCTCGGTGAAGGCGGCGCCCTCGCCGCGCCCGCAGAAGCCGTAGCCCTCCAGGGAGAGCGGGATGAGCGGGGTGAAGGCGTCGTAGATCTGGGCGACGTCCACGTCCTGCGGCCCGAAGTCGGCCTGCTTCCACAGGTGGCGGGCGGCGGTCCAGGCGGGGCCGGACAGCGGGTCGTCGTTCCAGTAGTTGACCATCCCGTGGTGCTGCGCGGGCAGGCCCTGCGCGACGGAGTGGACGTACACGGGCTTCTGGCGGCAGTCGCGGGCGCGCTCGGCGGAGACGATGACGCAGGCCAGGGCCCCGTCCGTCTCCAGGCAGTTGTCGAAGAGGCAGAGCGGGTCGCTGATCACGCGGGAGGTCATGTACATCTCGCGGGTCAGCGGGCGCTCGTACATCATGGCGGCCGGGTTCTCGTTGGCCCGGTTGCGGCAGGCCATGGCGACGTTGAAGAGGTGGTCGCGGGTGGCCCCGTACTCGTGCATGTAGCGGCGCGCCAGCATGCCGATCTCGTCGGCGGGGCGCAGCAGGCCGAAGGGGCGGGTCCACTGGCCGGGGGTGGGCAGCTGCACGGTGGTGTTCTTCCAGGGGCGCGGGCCGGAGCCGCGCTTGCGGGAACGCCAGGCGACGCCGACGGAGGCCTGGCCGGTGGCGACGGCGGCGGCGAGGTGGCCGACGGTGGCGCAGGAGCCGCCGCCGCCGTAGCCGACCTTGGAGAAGAAGGTGACATCGCCCGCGCCGATGGCCTTGGCGACCTCGACCTCGTCCGTCTCCTCCATCGTGTACGAGGCGAAGGCGTCGACCTCGGAGGGCGCGATGCCGGCGTCGGCGAGTGCGGCGAGGATGGCGCGGCAGGCCAATTCCCGCTCTGATTGGGGGAGTTGTTTGGCGAAGGGGGTCTGGCCGATGCCGACGATTGCCGTAGCGTCCTTGAGCGTTGCCGCCATCGCCACCTCCGGGGGGTGCGTGCGTCGCCAGTACTGACAGCCGCGAAGGCTACAGCTAATCTGACGGTTAGTCAGCTACCGGTACCGGTATCCGGATCGCAGGGAGGGGCGCGCGATGGACGAGGGCGGCCAGGACGACGACAGGCGGGGCGCCGGACAGGTCACCGGCGACCCCCGTGGGGACCTGCGGTGGGGCAGCATCGGCGGGCTCGTGCGGGACGCCGCCGACCGGTACGCCGGGCGCGAGGCCGTCGTCGACGGGCGGGTCCGGGTCAGCTACGCCCAGCTCGGCGAACGCGTCGAGCGCGCCGCCGCCGCGTGCGTCGCCGCCGGGGTCGAGCCGGGCGACCGGGTCGCCGTCTGGGCCCCCAACACCCTGGAGTGGATCGTCTCCGCCCTAGGAGCCGTCTCGGCGGGCGCCGTCCTCGTCCCCCTCAACACCCGCTTCAAGGGCGCGGAGGCGGCGTACGTCCTCCAGCGCAGCCGGGCCAGGCTGCTCTTCATCACCGGCACCTTCCTCGGCACCTCCTACGTCGCCTCCCTGCGCCGCGCCGCTGCCGGGCACGCCGACGGCCCCGGCGCCGGGCGGCCGCTGCCGGGACTGCCGCACCTGGAGCAGGTCGTGGTCCTCGCCGAGGACGCCCCCGAGGCCTTCCGCACCTGGAAGGACTTCCTGGCGGGCGGGGACTCCGTACCGGCCGGCGCCGTACGCGCCCGCGCCGACGCCGTCCGGCCCGACGCGCCGTCCGACATCATCTTCACCTCCGGCACCACCGGCAGCCCCAAGGGCGCCGTCATCACCCACGCCCAGTCCCTGCGCTGCTACGACGTGTGGAGCGAGCTCGCCGGACTGCGCGAGGGCGACCGCTACCTCATCGTGAACCCGTTCTTCCACACCTTCGGCTACAAGGCCGGGATCATCGCCTGCCTGATGCGCGGGGCCACGATGGTGCCGCAGCCCGTCTTCAACGTGGACACCGTCCTCGCCAACATCGCGGCCGAGCGGATCTCCGTACTCCCGGGGCCGCCCACCCTCCACCAGTCCCTCCTCGACCACCCGCAGCGCGCCCACCACGACCTGTCCGCCCTGCGCCTGGTCGTCACCGGCGCGGCCGTGGTGCCGCTCCGGCTCGTCGAGCGGCTGCGCACCGAGCTGCGCATCGCCACCGTGCTGACCGCCTACGGGCTCTCCGAGGCCGGCGGCATCGTCACGATGTGCCGCCGCGGCGACCCGCCGGAGGTCGTCTCGGCCACGTCGGGACGGGCCATCCCCGGCACGGAGGTGCGGATCACCGGACCGGAGGGCCGCCCGGAGCCGGTCGGCACCGCCGGCGAGGTCTGGGTCCGCGGCCACCACGTCATGTGCGGCTACTTCGAGGACCCGGCCGAAACCGCCCGGACGATCACCCCGGAGGGCTGGCTGCGCACCGGCGACGTCGGAGTGCTCGACGCGGACGGCAACCTCCGCATCACCGACCGGATCAAGGACATGTTCATCGTCGGCGGCTTCAACGCCTACCCCGCCGAGATCGAGCAACTCCTCGGCCTCCACCCGGACATCGCGGACGTCGCCGTGGTCGGCGTCCCCGACCCCCGGCTCGGCGAGGTCGGCAAGGCGTACGCGGTCCGGCGCCCCGGCTCCACCCTCACCGCCGACGACCTGATCGCCTGGTCCCGCCGGGAGATGGCCAACTACAAGGTCCCCCGGGTGGTGGAGTTCGTTCCGAGCCTCCCGCGCAACGCGAGCGGCAAGGTCCTGAAGACGGAACTCAGAGCGCGCCGCACCGACACTCCGGCGTGCGCAGGTGACTGCGATCAGCCGGGTTAGCCTGCACATGTGAGCTTGCAGCAAGCAGTTGTTCGAATTCGTCGGGTGTCCCGGGTGCGGGCCCGGGTCGGGGTCGGGGTCGCCGCCATCGTGGCGCTGGTCCTCGCGGCCGTCGTCCTGCTGCCCGGCGGGTCCGGCAGCGCCAAGGGGACCGGCGACGGAGACGACGGCGACGCCGACGCGGCGGCGCAGCCGGCGGCCGGGCTGACCGCCGCGCTCTCCGCGCCCTTCAGCGCCTTCACCGAGGGCTACGACTGCTACCGCATCCCCACCCTCACCACCACCAAGGACGGCCACCTGCTGGCCATCGCCGAGGCACGCACCGCGAGCTGCAACGACATCGGCGACATCGACCTCGTCATGAAGCGGTCCTCGGACAACGGCCGCACCTGGAGCCCGATGGAGGTCGTCCGCGGCGCGCACGACACCGGCGCCTACGGGAACCCCGTACCGGTCGTCGACTCCGCCTCCGGCCGGATCTCCCTCCTCTACGCCTACAGCACCTGGGCCCCGGGCGCCGACGGCGTCCGGGTGCGCGGCCCCCGCGAGCTGCGCCTGGCCCACAGCACCGACGACGGCGCGAGCTGGACCCCCCGGGCCAACCCGCAGCCGCACCTCAAGGGGGCGGACTGGGCCTGGGTCTCGGTCGGCCCCGGCCACGGCATCCAGCTGACCCCGACCCGCCCCGACCGGCCGGGCCGGATGGTCGTCACCGCCGACTACCGCACCGAGACCAACGAGTCCGGCGCCCAGCTCATCTACAGCGACGACGGCGGCCTGACCTGGAAGGCCGGCGCCCGCTGGGGCGCCCCCGAGGGCACGCCCGCGCCCAATGAGCCCGCCCTGACCCAGCTCCCCGACGGCCGGATCTACGTCAACGCCCGCTCCACCGTCACCTGCGGCACCGCCGACCACCGCGTCGCCGCCGTCATCGACGACCCGGCGGCGCCCGGCTTCCCGGAGCCCGGCTTCGTCCCCGTCACCGGGCTCACGGCTCCGCCCGCCTCCGGCTCGCTGCTGCAACTGCCCGGCGGCGGCCCGCTGCTGCTGTCCGCGCCGAGCCGCCCCGGCGCGGAGTTCTCCGACCGCTGGACCCTGGCCGTGCGCAGCTCGAGCGACAACGGCCGGACCTGGTCGGCCGGTGGCGCGGTGGTGCTGCGCGAGCGGGCCGGGTACTCGGACATGTCGGTGCTGCCGGGCGGCCGGATCGGGATGCTCTACGAGACCGCCAACGGCACCCCGCACGGTTACATCAAGTTCACCGCCTTCACCCCGCACGAACTGACGGCCGCCACCGAGGACCTCACCCCGCGCCGCACCGCCGACGCCACCCCGTACCGCAACCAGGCCGTCGTGCACGGCGCTCCGAAGTCCGGCAACCGGTCCGGCGGCGGCAAGACGATGCGCTTCGACGGCAAGGACGACTTCGTCCGCCTGATCAACTGCCCCGACGCGCTGCGGATCGGCGAGGGGGACTTCGCCGTCGCCACCTGGGTCAAGTACAAGACCCGTGGCCAGGACCGGGAGAGCGGCGCCCGTCAGCCGCTGATGTGGGGCTACGGGCAGGGTCCGGCCGTCCGGCAGTTCCGCGTCGAGGCCGATCCGGCGACGGGCCGCCTCGAAGGCACCGTCAACGCCGGGTGGGGCCCCGTCTCCGTGGTGTCGCGCAGCGCCGTCGACGACGACTCCTGGCACCACGTGGTCTTCCAGCGCCAGGGCAGCCGGCTCCAGCTGACCGTGGACGGCGGCCGGCCCGCCGTCACCGAGCTCACTCCCGACCAGATCGACTTCCAGCCCACCGGAGCCTTCACGATCCACCTCGGCACGCAGCCCGACTACAAGGCCTTCTACGCGGGCGCGCTGGACGACGTACGGATCTACGGGCGGGCGCTGTCCGACAACGACAGGGCGCGGCTGCGCAGCGGCAGCGACGTGACCGACCAGGAGCGGGTCCGGCTCCCCTTCGACAGCGTCAAGTGATCAGCCGGCCCGCCGGGCCAGCACCAGCCGCCAGCGCGGGCTGCCCTCCGTACGCCGCCCGAAGTGTTCCAGCGGGGCCGTCTCCACGGTGAACCCGGCGGCCGTCAGGTCAGCGCGGACCCCGCTCAGCGGGAACGTGCGGTAGTACATGACGAAGGGCGGCCGCCACACGGCGTTGCGCACCCGCATCACCGCGTCGAAGCCGGCCACCGCCCACCACGCGGGGGAGCTCACCGGGATCGGGGCGCCGATGGGGAAGGCGAAGAGGCCGCCGGGGCGCAGGGCGCGGTGCACGCCGGCGAAGAGGGCGGGCCGCTCGGCCGGGAGGAAGTGGCCGAAGGCTCCGAAGCTCACCGCCAGGTCGTACGAGTCCGCGAGCGCGTCCGCCACCTCGCCGGTCCGCAGCGCCAGCGCGTCGGCCCGTACGAGGTCCACTCCGTCGGGGCGCGTCCGCGCGGCCTCGGCCAGCATGCCCGCGCTGAGGTCGATCCCGGTGACGCGGCCGCGGCAGAGCCGTCGCAGCATCGGCAGGGCGGCGCCGGTGCCGCAGCAGACGTCGAGTCCGGAGCCGAAGGAGCCCTCGTACTGGGCGAGGGTCTCCTCGACGGCGTCGAGCATCCGGTCCGGGGTGCGGAAGGGCGTTAGGTCGAACTTGGGCGCGAGCAGGTCGTAGCCGTGCTCGACGGAGGAGAGCGCCTGGACGGCCAGTTCGCGCAGGCTCGGGCCCTGTGAGGTGAACACAACCCAAGCCTAGGGCTCCCGGACATGGGTGTGCGACGGCCGCGGTGGTCCCCCTCCTGGCCACCGCGGCCGCCGTTCCCCCGTGTTGCTCCCCCGTACGTGCCCCCCGTGCCCCCGTGCTTCCCCGCACGTCCCCCGTACGTTCCCCCGTACGACGTGCCGGGCCCGGCCGCGCTACGGAAGCGGGCTGGACGCGTGGTTGTCGAGTGTCACGATCTCTTCGCCGGCGGCCTGCTGGCCCAGCGGCTGCTCGGCCGGAGTCCCGGTCGGCGGGTCCAGAGGCTTGATCTCGACGCCCGAGGCGTGGTTGTCGAGCGGTCTGATGTCGCCGTCGTTCGGCAGAACGTTCTCGTTCGTCGTCATCGGATCTCCTGATGGAAAGTCGGGCCCGTTCGGCGATTCCCCCGCGGACCGCCGAACGGGTAGTCCTCTGTCGACCCGGGTGCCCCCCGACGCGCCGGGTCGATGCACCTATCGTGGCGCGGGGCGATAAACGAACGATGAACGCCTCGTTCATCGGACCCGAGCCGCGCGACGCCGCAGGTCAGGCGGCGATCTCCGACGCCAGCAGCGCCCGGACCTCGGCGAGTTCGGCGGAGCCGAGCTGGGCGAACACCGTCTCCGCGTCCAGCCAGCACGCCCGCGCCCGGTCGCTCTGCCCCAGCCGCAGCAGCGCCTTGCCCAGCACGGTCAGCACCGTGGCCCGGCGCCACTCCCCGCCGATCCCGCGCAGCGCGATGGCCTGCTCGGCGTGCTTGGCGGCCAGGGTGGGCCGCCGGGCCGCCAGGTGGGCTTCGGCGAGGCGGAAGTGCGTGACGCCCTCCCACAGGGGCTGGCGGTTGTCGTGGAACAGCGACAGTGCCTCGGCGAGCTGGGTCAGGGCCTCGGCGAGGCGGCCCGCCTGGGTGAGCGCGATGCCGAGTGCGTAGCGGCCGTTGGCCAGGCGCAGGGTCAGGCCCATCCGGTCGTAGACGGCGATGCCCTGGTGGGCGAGGTCGATGGCGCTGCCGAGGCGGCCCAGTTCGACGTGGATCCGGGAGAGGTTGCACAGGGCGCTGGCCTCGCCGATGCGGTTGCCGTCGGCCCGGAAGTTCTCGATGGCTTCCAGCAGGTAGCGCTCGCCGTCGGTGTGGCGCCCCTGGTAGAGGGCGATGATCCCGCGGTCGTTGGGCGCCCAGCAGCTCGGCAGCGGGTCGCAGGCCTCGTGGGCCAGCTCCATGGCCTGGCGGGCCTGGTCGTCGGCCTGGGCGAAGCGGCCCGCGAAGAGGTGGACCATGGTGAGGGTGGTGCGGGCGCGGCCCTCCGCCCGGGGGTCCTTCGCGGCACGCGCGGCCTCGCACAGGGTCAGGGCGGCCGACTCGTACTGCTTGGAGTTGGCCCCGGACTCGGAGAGGTCCTTGGCGGCCCACAGCAGGTCGACGGCCCGGCGCAGGACGTCGGCCCCACCTTCGACCGTGCTCCCGGTGGTGGTCCGTCCGGCGGCCTGCCGTACGCAGGCCAGCAGCGGGTCGGCCTCGACGAACAGCCAGTCCAGCGCGGCGCGCGGCTCGGCGAAGACGAGTCCGGGGTGGCGGGTGGCGGAGAGGTGGGCGGGGAGGCGGTCGCCGGGGCGTTCCAGCGCGTACACGCCGGAGGCGGTGGCCAGGTAGAAGTCCAGGAGCCGGTCCAGGGCGGCGTCGCGGTTGCTCTGCGGCTGCTCGTCGCGCTCGGCGCACGCACGTGCGTAGAGGCGTACGAGGTCGTGGAAGCGGTAGCGGCCGGCGGCGGCGGATTCGAGGAGGGAGCAGTCGACCAGAGCTTCGAGGAGGTCCTCGGTGTCGTGCTCGGGCAGGTCGAGGACGGCGGCTGCCGCGGAGAGGGAGATGTCGGGGCCGTCGGCGAGTCCGAGGAGGCGGAAGGCGCGCTGCTGGGCGGGCTCCAGCTGGCCGTAGCCCAGCTCGAAGGTGGCCTTGACGGCGAGGTCGCCGGCCTGGAGTTCGTCGAGGCGGCGGCGTTCGTCGGCGAGCTTCGCGGCGAGGACGGAGACGGTCCAGGTGCGGCGGGCGGCGAGCCGGGAGGCGGCGATGCGGATGGCGAGCGGCAGGAATCCGCAGGCGCCGACGACGTCGAGGGCGGCCTGGCGTTCGGCGCCGACCCGCTCGGCCCCCACGATCCGTGTGAACAGCTGCAGGGCCTCCTCGGGGCTCATCACGTCGAGGTCGACGAGATGGGCCCCGGCGAGGCCCGACATCCGGACCCGGCTGGTGACGAGGGCGGCGCAGCCCGCGGTGCCCGGCAGCAGGGGACGGACCTGGGCTGCGTCGCGGGCGTTGTCGAGCAGGACCAGGACGCGGCGGCCGTCGAGGATGGAGCGGTAGAGCGCGGCCCGCTCGGCGGGGGAGTCCGGGATCGCGCTGTCGGGGGTGCCGAGGGCGCGCAGGAAGGAGCCGAGGACGGCCACCGGCTCGGCGGGGCGGGGCTCGGTGCCCTGGAGGTCGACGTAGAGCTGCCCGTCGGGGAAGTGCGGACGGGCGGCGTGCGCGACGTGGACGGCGAGGGTGGTTTTGCCGACGCCGCCTATGCCGGCCAGCGCGGAGACGGCCATGACCTGGCCCCCCGCGCCGGCGAGGACCGCGCCGAGTTCGCTGACGAAGTAGGCGCGGCCGGTGAAGTCGGGGACCGTGGCGGGCAGTTGCGCCGGCCTGACCGGAGCGGGGGCGGCGGCCGGTACGGGGTCCTCGGCGCGGGCGAGTTCGGCGTCCGCGCACAGGATCCGCTGCTGGAGGGCGGCGAGTTCGGGGCGCGGGTCGACGCCGAGCTCGTCGGCGAGGAGGCGGCGGGTGTCGGCGTAGACGGCGAGGGCCTCGGCCTGGCGGCCACTGCGGTAGAGGGCGAGCATCAGCAGTTCGCGCAGCCGCTCGCGCAGCGGGTGGGCGGCGGTGAGCGCGGTGAGCTCGGAGACGGCTTCGGCGTGGTGGCCGACCTCGAGGTCGAGGTCGAGGCGGGTCTCCAGCAGCTGGAGGCGCCACTCGGAGAGCCGGGTGCGCTCGGTGTCGGCGTGCGGGCCGGGAACGCCGGCGAGCGGTTCGCCGTCCCACAGGTCCAGCGCGCGGGCGAGGAGCGTACGGGCGAGGGTGCGGTCGCCGCCGCTGCGGGCCCGGTCGGCGTCGGCGGCGAGGCTGCGGGCCACCCCGAGGTCGAGCACCTCGGGGTGGCGCAGCCGGATCGCGTAGCCGCCGGCGTCGGTGACGAGCAGGCCGGGGTCGAGCACCTTGCGCAGCCGGGAGGCGTACGTGCGGATGGTGGCGAGGGCCTGCTGCGGGGGGTCGTCGCCCCAGATGGCGTCGATGAGCTCGGGCGCGGTGGCGGTGCGGCCGTCGCGGAGCAGGAGCACGGCGAGCAGGGCGCGCTGCTGGGGGCTGCCGGAGGGCAGGGCCTCGCTGCCGCGCCAGGCGCGGATGGGGCCGAGGACGGCGAAGCGGTTGCCGGTGGGGGTGGGGGTGGGGGTCGAGATGGCCGTTCCGTGGTTGGGCGCGGCGGCGGTGGCGGTCGTGGCGGCGGTGGCGGTCGTCGGTTTGGGCGCGGGGGTTTTCGGTCCGGTGGAGGTCTTCGGGGCTGCCTCGGGGTGGTTCCGCTGGTGCGGGATGGCCGGTATGCCGTCCATCTGTCGTCCCCCCTGCCTTCCGTCGGTTTAAGGGTCAGTCTGCCCTGTCTTGCACGTACACGTCAGCCCGTAGCGGAGCCATCCGTACCGAAGTAGCTGACGGTTCGTCAGATCAGCGCTACGGTGTCGAACATGGAGACTTTCCCGAAGATCATCTCGGTGGACGACCACACGGTGGAGCCCCCTCACGTCTGGCGGGACCGCCTCCCGTCCAAGTACCGCGACATCGGCCCCCGGATCGTCCGCGCCCCCCTGAAGGAAATGACCTTCCTCGGCGGCAAGTTCGCCCCCGTCATGGGAGCCGAGGGCGACGACGGCCCGATCGGCGACTGGTGGGTGTACGAGGATCTGCACCGGCCGCTCACCCGCCTCGACACCGCGGTGGGGTACGACCGTGACGAGATCAAGCTGGAAGTCATCACCTACGAGCAGATGCGCCCGGGCTCCTTCTCGGTTCCCGACCGGCTCGCGGACATGGACGTCAACCACGTCCAGTCGGCGCTCTGCTTCCCCACCTTTCCGCGCTTTTGCGGTCAGACCTTCACCGAGGCCCAGGACCGCGAGCTCGGACTGCTCGGCGTACGGGCGTACAACGACTGGATGGTGGAGGAGTGGTGCGGCCCCGACGCGCGCGGCCGTCTGATCCCCCTGACCCTCATCCCCCTGTGGGACGCCCGGCTGGCCGCCGCGGAGGTACGCCGCAACGCGGCGCGGGGCGTGCGCGCGGTCGCCTTCTCCGAGATACCCCCGCACCTGGGGCTGCCCTCCGTCCACACCGACGCGTGGGACCCCTTCCTGGAGGCGTGCGACGAGACCGGGACGGTCATCGCCATGCACATCGGCTCGTCCTCCCGCATGCCGTCCACCTCGGCCGACGCCCCGCCGGCCGTCGGCTCCACCATCACCTTCGCCAACTGCTGCTTCTCGATGGTCGACTGGCTCATGAGCGGCAAGTTCGAACGCTTCCCGAACCTGAAGATCATGTACGCCGAGGGTCAGATCGGGTGGATCCCGTACATCCTGGAGCGCGCGAACGTGGTCTGGGAGGAGAACCGCGGCTGGGGCGGGGTCGCGGACAAGGTGCTGCGCCCGCCGTCCGAACTGTTCGCCGAGCACGTCTACGGCTGCTTCTTCGACGACGCGTTCGGCCTGAAGAACCTGGACGCGATCGGGGTGGGCAACGTCCTGTACGAGACGGACTACCCGCACTCGGACTCCACCTGGCCGAAGTCGCGCGAGGTGGGCGAGTCCCAGATGGGGCACCTGGCCGGGGACGTGGTGGAGCGCATCGTGCGCGGCAACGCCATCGAGCTGCTGGGGCTGACGCCCGAGGGGCTGTGGGCGGGAGCGTAGGGGAGCCGGGGGTGGGGGTGCAGGGGGCTGTGGCGGGGCGCGCAGGTGTGTGAGGGGCAGCCGTCAAACTCCGGCGGGCCGGAACCCACCCCATCGGAGCAGCGCATTCCGGTGTGCTTCCGGAAGCGGGCGAACCGCCGGGCGGGGTCCTGGACGGTGATCGTTTCCGCATGGTGCCCTCACCGCCATGAACATTCGCACGAAGCTCGCTCTCGCGACCGCCGTCACCGCCGCCCTCGCTCTCGCCGCCCCGCTGGCCGCCTCCGCGCAGCCGGCCCCGGAGGGGCCCGTACCGACGCCCGTGCCGCTGATCCAGTCGACGGACGCGGTACCAGGCCGGTACATCGTGACGCTGGACAAGGGCGTGGACGCGGCCGAGCTCGCCGCGAAGCTCAAGCTGAAGCCCTCGTTCGTCTACCGGTCCGCCCTGAACGGCTTCGCGGTTCCGCTCACCCCGCTCCAGCTCGACATCGTCCGGGTCAGCCTCGGGGTGAAGGTGGTGGAGGAGGACGCGACGGTCTCCGCCCTGCCGACCCCGGCCTCGCGGTCCGGGCTCCGGGGGCCGTCCTCGACGTGGGGCCTGGACCGGATCGACCAAAAGGCGCTGCCGCTGGACAACGGCTTCACCACCCAGGGCAACGGCGCCGGGGTGACCGCGTACATCCTCGACACCGGCATCGACTACAAGCACGCCGAGTTCGGTGGGCGTGCCACCTTCGGCTTCGACGCCATGGGCGACGGCAAGGCGGGGCTCGACTGCAACGGCCACGGCACGCACGTCGCGGGCACGGTCGCCGGCGCGACGTACGGCGTAGCCCGCAAGGCGAAGCTGGTCAGCGTCCGCGTGCTGGGCTGTGACGGCAAGGGGACGTGGTCGGGGATCATCGCCGGCATGGACTGGGTGGCCAAGAGCGCCAAGCAGCCCGCCGTCATGAACGCCTCCCTGGGCGGGGACAGGTCCGACGCCGTGAACAACGCCGCGACGGCCGTCTCCGACGCGGGCATCCTCCCGGTCGTCGCGGCCGGCAACTCCTCGGTCGACGCGTGCAACATCTCCCCGGCCTCCGCGCTGCGCGTGCTCACCGTCGGGGCGACCAACAGGTGGGACGAGGAGACCTCCTTCTCCAACTACGGGCCGTGCGTCTCGGTCTACGCCCCCGGCCAGGCCATCGTCTCGGCCAAGCTGGGCGGCGGCTCCATCGCCCTGGACGGCACGTCCATGGCCTCCCCGCACGTCGCGGGCGTCGCGGCGCTCTACAAGGCCGCCCACCCCACCGCGGGCCCCGCCGAGATCAATGAGTTCATCGACGACGAGTCCAGCAAGGACCTGCTGAACAGCATCAGCAACACCAGCCCGAACAAGCTGCTCTTCACCGGCGGCCTGTAGTTCCGGCGGGGGCCGGGGCGGGCCGGGTGGGCCCCGACGGGGGAGCCCACCCGCACACCACCCGCACGCCCAGCTCGCCCAACCCCCCC